>JAYUXS010000524.1:0-2561 GCA_043752845.1 Lysobacterales bacterium
TTGCCCGTGACCTGCTCGATGCGCGTGCGCTGTGGACGGACATCGAAGCACTCGATGGACGTGTTCATAACGATGCCCAGATCGACGCGATGCTGCTGATCTGGAACCAGATGCGCAACCTCACGCGCTGGCTGCTGAACCTGCCGGGTGGTCGCCTCGATATCGCCGGTGCGGTCAAACGCTACGGCGCAGCGTTCAAGGAACTTCGCGATGGTCTCGGCGAGGTGTTCGCCGATACCGATCGGCAATTGGCCAAGCAGGGTCGCGAACGCTGGATCAAAGCCGGCTTCGGCGAAGACCTCGCGACGCGATTGTCCGGTCTGCCGACGTTGGCCTCCGGCCTCGATATCGTCGAAGTCGCGCTCGACCGCGAGCTTCCGCTCAAACAGGTCGCTAAGGTCTATTTCAATCTCGGCGAAGCGCTGCATCTGAAATGGCTGATGCAGAAGATCGAGGAACTGCCGGTCGAAGGTCGCTGGCACGCGCATGCCCGCGGTGTCTCGCGCGACGAGCTGTTCGCGCAGCAGCGTGCGCTCGCCGCGCAGGTGCTCGAGAAAGGCGCGAAGTCCGACGGTGCGGCGCTGGTCGATATCTGGATCAAACGCGACGACGCGCCATTGCAGTTCACCCTCGCAATGTTCGCCGACATGCGCCAGCTAGTGAACATGGACTATCCGACGGTATCGGTTGCCGTGCGCCGTTTGGCGCAGTTGGTGCAGGCGGGGGCTCGGGCTTGATCTGAATCTTTGCGACGACGGCTGCGCGTGGGTGCGAATCCCATTCGCACATCCACGAGCGATCTCACGCAGACGCCTACGGCACGCAAGTGCCGTCGTCCCGGGTGAGTGCAGGCGAAAGGCGACATGAAATTTCTCAAGAAAATTGAAACGCGCAATGCAACTGCGTCAGACATCCCATTCTTGCTCGCTCTTCGGCAGGAAACCATGGAACCGCACCTGGTCGCGAGTGGCGCGGGCATGTCCGCCGTGTCTCACGAAGCCCGCGTCATGCACCTGTTTGAATACGCAGAAATTCTGATGCTCCATGGGAAGCCTGTCGGCTTGGTAAAGCTGAGAAAATCTCCGACGGAATGGGAGATTGTCCAGTTTCAGTTGAGCCCAGCCTTGCATGGCAAAGGCGTCGGGCGCTTCATATTGAGCGGCATCATTTCGAAAGCCGAGGCCGCTGGTGTGCTCCTCAAACTAAGCGTCTTGAGGTCAAATCCGGCAATTCGCTTGTACAAGAGGCTTGGATTTTCGGTCGTTGGCGAGGACGCTCTTGAGTTCTATATGCAGCGTGCGTCCGCTCAAGAAACACCATTTCGGTAGCTGATTTTTTGGCTCGTGTTTTTCAATCCGACCAGGTGTCCGGAATCGGTCCGAACTGCTTGGCGCGATAGGCGAGTTGGCGCAGTCACGCCAGGCAAGACCAATCGCACGATGCGATTGGTCATCCGGGATCCACCGGCGTCAGCGGAAACTCGATGGACGCGCGCGCGCGCGGCTCCAGTGCCTGCATCAGCGCCAGCACCCGTGTTTCCTGCCAGGGTGGCGCCGCGAGTTGGACAGTTACAGGCAAGCCGGTCGAATCGCGCTCGCAAAGATTCGCTGCATGCGTCACGCGATCGGCGGTCGTCGCACGACCCACCGCTTCGTCGCCGCGGACGCGGGTGATCGGCACGATGCCGGCCGGCCAGCCAAGGATGTTCCATAGCGACGCATAGGTACCGGCGACACCCAGTTCCTTCGCCTGGCCATGCCGATAGGCGGGCAGGGCGAAGGCGGGCATCAGCACGGCGTCAAAAGCACCGCGATCACGCAATTGCGCTTGGAATTCCTGCTGGAACAGCTGCTGACGGATCACCATGCGCCAGTAGTGATCGGTATCGCCATGACCGAAGCAGCCGACCATATCGGCGGCGCTGGTTTGTCCGAACAGTCGCAACAGGGCGGCCAGCGGTCGCGTGAACCCGCGTGAACGCGCCGCTAGGAATTTGAGCTGTGCGATACGCGGATCAACCGCAGAACCGATCAACTGCCGACGGATTTCGGCGCCGCGATCCGAACTGAGCAAATGATAGAAAAGGTCCTGCGCTTCGATCAGGGGTGGTGGCACCCAGGTCTCGACGTTGGCGCCTGCAGCGCGCAAATGTGTTGCGGCTTCGCGCACCGCGCGCAGGCCAGCCGCGTGCAAGGGAAATACGCCATCGTCTTCGATCACTGCGACCCGAAGTTTCGTGACATCGACGGCGCGCGGATCGGCAAGCGCTGCAAATGGGCGCGCATCGCGCGTCGCCGCGTCGAATTCGCCGAACACGATGCGCGTACCGAGTTCGATGTCCGCAGCGAAGCGCGCGAGGACGCCCGCTTGCGAAATGATCGCGCGCTGGCCTTTCGAGAAGCCGATCGCACACGCGTCATTGCTGCGACCGGTACCGGGTTTCAGACCGAAGATGCCGCAGAACGCGGCGGGCACGCGAATGCTGCCGCCAATGTCGGTGCCGAGCCCGAGCGGCGAACCACCTGCGGCGATCAAGGCGCCTTCGCCACTGGTCGAGCCAC
>JAYUXS010000525.1:0-2559 GCA_043752845.1 Lysobacterales bacterium
GAATCCTACGATTGATGCCGCGGTCATGCTGCCTTCGTAGGAGAACGCATCGAGCACTGCGACCGCATCGCTGTCGATGATGGCAACGCCGTCGGGCGCGCCGTTGTGCACGATCGAATTGTTGCCGATATCGAGCAGCGGGGTGCCGCTCGGTACGCTGACACCCGTGTTGCCAAGCACCAGATATTCGCCCGGACCGAGCGTGTCGGCGCCTTGCGACAGATCGAAGCGTGCGTATTCGCTGCTTCCGGCGCCATTGAGCAGCACGAGGGCGAGCCCGGCGAGCGTCACGCTATCGGGCGAACGGTTGTAGATCTCGATGAACTCGGCGTTGTCGCTGCCGGGTTGGTCGTAGTCGACCTCATTGATCACCAGTTTGCCGATCGCTGCGGCATTGACCGTGGCCTGCGCCGGCGGTCCGCCGCCGATGCTGGCCGAGAGCGTCGCCGAATCGATCGCCATGCTGTCGGTATAGGTGAAGCTCTGCGAAA
This sequence comes from Lysobacterales bacterium, assembly GCA_043752845.1. Lineage (GTDB taxonomy): Bacteria > Pseudomonadota > Gammaproteobacteria > Xanthomonadales > Ahniellaceae > JADKHK01. Next base: position 492 of record JAYUXS010000525.1, read on the forward strand.
GCGAATCGGTGGCGACGGTAATTGTGGCCGCCGGCGCAAACGTGCCCGCCGCAATCGGTGCCACCGACAAGTTGACACTGCTGCCGCCGAGCGGCGCCGGCAGATTCAGCCGCGCAAGAAACGTGCGCGAGCCGTTCGGTGCAATCGTCGCCGGGTTCGGCTTGATCGACACCACGCTGCGGGTTTCGCTGTCGTCGACGACACGTACCGACGCGTACACCTGATTGCCGAGGTTGGCGCGCAACAGCACCGGCTGCGGGCTCGCGGCGACGGCCGTCATCGACACATTGGCGGTGCTCTGACCATCGAGGACGGTCACGCCACCGCCATTGACGGTGAGCTTGCCCGGATCGCTGGAGGTGATCGGCACGAACACGGCGCCGACTGCGGGATCGAGCAGGGTGACTTCGATCGGGCCACCGATGCCGGTGCCGCTGGTGCCGACGCGGGCATAGACGAGTTCGGGCGCCATGGACGCGACACCCGACTCGAACTGGTTGGAAAACAGCGGCACCTGACTCTGCGCCGCGACTGCGCAGCTCATTACCAGACCCAAACAGCCGCCCACCCTCGACCGCAGATTCATTACACGCATCGTCCACTCCTGACCAAACCGGCGTGCGGGGCACGCGCGGGTTATTGCAGTACGTCATGCACCAACAGCAACCACCAACCGTTGGTCATTGCGACCCACAGCACGATCGCGCCAATGATGATCGCCTTCCACGCACCACTCGACACGTCCTTGCTGTCGACGCGCAGCCCCTGCGCCTTGTCCCAGGGTGCGTCACCGTCGGCACCGATCGTCTGCACGGCGGCGACGATCATCGCGAACGGTGCCAAGAACGGAATGCCGAGTGCACAGCCGCGCGCAAAGACGGTGACGGCGCGCTGCATCGATTCGCCGAATTCGAGCTTCGAACCATCGCGCTTGCTCACGCTGAGCCCGAGCAAGGCCTTGCCTGGCGTGGTGCCAAACGTCGCGAGCAACACCGAATCAAGTACGACCATTGCTGCAAACGCGATCCACAGCAGCAGGCTGATGTCGGGCACGCTGTCTGCCGCCGCTTCGACGCCAGCATTCGAGCGCGCGCGCAGGGAGACCACCAGCACCGCGACGAACATGCCGATCGACATTACGTCCAAGTAGCGCGCCATCAGGCGTTTGCCGGCGACGCCGAGCTTGCGCCCGGATTCCTCGGCGGCGGCTTTCGTGGCGACGGCCGGATCCGGCAACTTCGGCGGCAGTTTCACGCGTGCCGGTTCGGCGACACGGCGTTTGCGGTCGGCGGCGGCCTGGTCGGTCTTGCTGTCGGTGCGTTGCGACACCGGCAGATCGCGCTGCTTCTGGCGTTCGTCGCGCACCTGCGCCTTGGTCAACTGCGTGGTGCTCGTCGCACTCGGTGCGTTCGGCGTCGACGAACGCCCGAAGCGCAACAGGATGCGCGCCAACGGCTGCCATTCACCGACGTCGACATGCCAGGCCACGGCTTCGCTCGAGAACGCGTGACGCGTGGCCGCGTTGACCACGGCATCGCGGGTCATCGGCCCGATCGTGGTGCCATCGGGTTCGGCGACGTACCAGTTGTCGTTCATCCTGCCTCCGGCGTATGCGCGAATTCTGTCACGACCGCCGCGCGACTTGGCGTGTCGGCTACGCCGCCGCAATAATCCCCTGTTGCCAAGGACCCGCTCATGCTCACGCAAACCGAATTCGATGCGCTCGCTGCCGAGGGCTACACACGCATCCCGATCGTGCGCGAGGTGTTTTCAGATCTGGATACGCCGTTGTCGGTGTACCTGAAGCTCGCCGACGGGCCTTACACCTATCTGTTCGAGTCAGTCGAGGGCGGCGAGAACTGGGGTCGGCATTCGATCATCGGCCTGCCGGCGCAGACGCTGTACACGCTGCGTGGTCATCTCCTGACGATTTCGCAGTACGGCGAAGTGATCGAGGAGCGCGAACTCGCCGATCCGCTGGTTGCGCTCGACGCGATCCGCGAAAGCTTCAAGGTGCCGAAGCTGCCGGACTTGCCGGTATTCACCGGTGGCCTGGTCGGCTACTGGG
>JAYUXS010000526.1:0-2559 GCA_043752845.1 Lysobacterales bacterium
GGCTGGCGCTGCCTTCAGGGTTTCGGTGTCGATGCGGATCTTCACCACATCGGCGACCGGTCCAAGGATGTAGCTCATGCCGAAGTCGCTGCGCTTGATCACGCCTTCGGCGTGGAAGCCGATCGCCGGCACCTTGGCGAACGGATGCGAGTCGAGCTTCTTCATGGTCACGTCGAGCGTCACCGGCTTGGTCACGCCGAGGATGGTCAGATCACCGGTGAGCGCGAACGCGTTTTCGCCCTTGGCTTCGAGCTTGGTGCTCTTGAAGCCGAGCTTGGCCTGGTTGCCGACATTGAAGAAGTCCTTGCTCTTCAGATGCGTGTTCAGCTTGTCGTGATCCATGTCGATGCTGCCGGCATCGATCGAGACATTGACGCTCGACTTCGTCAGGTCACTCTCGTCGACCAGCAATTCGCCGTCGAACGCGCGGAATTCGCCCTGCATTTCCGACAGGCCCATGTGCTCGACGAAGAACAGGATGCTGGTGTGCGACTTGTCGAATTCGTAGCGGTCGACGGCGGCCAGCGGTGCGGATACAAGGGCGACGGCGGTGATCAGGGATGCGAGGATGGACTTCATGTGCGGTCTCCAGTGGATGAGGTGGCGGTCAGACAATGCTGCAGGCATCGGCGAAGGCGAGGCGTGGGCTGCGGGGGTGCAGGGTGTCGCGACGGCCATAACCGAGGTTGATCAGGAAGTTTGATTTGATCGTGGTTCCGGCGAAAAAGGCGCTGTCGACCTGGTCGTTGCTGAAGCCGGACATCGGCCCGCAATCAAGCCCCAGCGCGCGAGCGGCGACAATCAGATAAGCCGCCTGCAACGATGCATTGCGCATCACCGCGGGCATCAACTCGGCGTCTGATTTGCCGGCAAACCAGCTGCGTGCGTCGGCATGCGGAAACAGGTACGGCAGCTTCTCGTAGAAGGTCATGTCCATCGCGACAATCGCCGTCACCGGCGCATTCATGGTCTTGTCGAGGTTGCCGGCATCCAGCGCCGGTTTGAGCCTGTCCTTGGCTTCCGCGGAGCGCACAAAGACCACGCGCATCGGCGACATGTTGGCCGAAGTCGGGCCCATGCGCGTCAGGTTCCAGAGTTCCTCCAGCAGCGCGTCCGGCACGGCGCGGTCTTGCCACGGGTTCGGATTGGTCGCGAAGGTGCGCGCTTCCAGAAACAACTGGTCAAGTACGTCTTGCGACAAGGGCTGGCTCGATCGGGACTGGTTCAAGACGTGCTCCGGGTAGGTTTTGCAGGCAACAGAGATTCGGGGCAGCACGCCTTTTGTGCAAGGCATCGGCGCGCAATCATGCCTTGCAGCGTTGCAAGGCTTTGCCGCGGGCGCTGACAGGGCTAGGCTCACGCCCATGAATTCCCCACGATTTGCCAGCGTCATTTCGATCAGCGACCACGCCGCCGGCAATCGTCGTCAGGCGATGGCGCTCGCGCAGGCGCTGCGAGCCGACGCGATGCACGTCGACATCGAATTTCCGGCATTGATGAAATTGCTGGCACCGCATGCGCCGCGCAGTGCGATCGCGCATCTTCCACCGACATTGCGCAATGCATCGACGCCAATGTTGGCGATCGGATGCGGGCGCCAGTCCGCGCTTGCGGTGCGGGCACTGAAGCGCTTGCACGGCGACAAAGTATTCACCGTGCAGATTCTCGATCCGCGCTGTGCGCTGGATGATTTCGATCTGGTGATCGCGCCCGAACACGATGGTCTGGCCGGTGCAAAAGTGCTGCGCACGCTGGGCGCATTGCATGCGGTGGACGACCATTGGCTGGCGCAGGCGCACACCGATTTCCCCGATCTCGCGCAACGCCCGAAGCCATGGACCAGCGTATTGATCGGCGGACCCAATCGTGCGCATGCGCTCGACCGGCACTGGATCGAGCGCCTGTTTGATCGACTCGCCGCAGAACGCGATGGGCGTCCGCAGACGCTGGCGATCAGCGCCTCGCGACGCACGCCGGTGGCGCTGCGCGAGTTGATCCGCCAAAAAGGGCAGCGCATGGATGCCCTGCTCTGGCTCGACGAACGCGACGGTCGCAATCCCTATCCGGCCCTGCTCGCCTATGCCGATCGCATCGTGGTCTCACCCGACTCGGTGAACATGCTCTCGGAAGCCTGCGCCGTCGGCGTACCGGTGCACACGGTGCTGACGCAGCCGCTCAAGGGCAAGCTGCAACGCTTCCACAGCGCATTGCGCGAACGTGGCCTGCTGCACGACCTCGGTGCCAAAGGCTGGCCACGTCCACCACTACGCGAATTGCCGGCGATCGTCGACGAAGTTCGGGCGCGGTTGACTTATACGCTGAGTTGATTGTGCCCACGCGCCGTGCGATCAAGCACACCAGTCTTCGAATGCCAAGTCAGGCACGCTGTGCAACACGGGGTCATTGGTCACCAGGATCGCATCGAGCAACAGCGCGTGCGCCACGATTTGCAGATCGGCCAACGCGATCGACTTGCCGCGCCGCTCCATCTCGGCGCGCAGCACGCCGTATCGCATCGCCGCGCGCGCATCCCAAGCGACAACTTCTGTTCGCCGCAAG
>JAYUXS010000527.1:0-6068 GCA_043752845.1 Lysobacterales bacterium
CGCGGTGATGCTGGAACTTGAGCGTGAGCGGATCGAGCCGGTCCAGTCCACCACCACGCGTGGCGATCCAGATCGCACCGCGCGCATCTTCTGCCAGCGCCGTAATCGCCCCCGAGGTAATGCCATCGACGTGCGCGCGATCGTGCTGGAACACGCGAAACGTTTCGCTTGCCGGATCGTAGACCGAGAGTCCGTCGGCTTCGGTGCCCACCCAGATGCGACCATCACGCGTGCGCAACAGACTGCGCACGAAGTTGCCGCCGATCGAGCCGGGCTGTCGCAGGTCGTGTACATGCATGCGAAAACGGTACCCGTCGTAACGCACCAGGCCGGCCGGCGTGCCGATCCACATCAGGCCGCTGCGGTCATCGGCCAATGCCGAAACCACGCCATCGGGTATCGAATCTGCATCGCCGACACTGACAAACGCCAGCTCGTCCAGCGGCCGCGGCGGCGGCGGCGAAGCGAACAGTGATACCGACCCGAACAGGCCAGCCCACCCCCATCGCCAAACCAGTCGCCCGCACATGCCTTGATCTTAGGGCGGAACGCCGACGCGAACCCGCGATCATGCGCGCGACTGGTTAACTATCGTCATCAGTGCAGACCTGAAAACGCCCCGGCACGGCATCGCAACCCGCAGCACCGCGCGCCACAGCCACCACGCTAAACTGCCGCGATGAAGAAGATCGCACACACGCGCGAGTTCGCACTCGCCTCCGACGACGGCGAACGCCTCGCCAATCTGGCCGGACCGGTCGAAGCCCACCTGCGTCAGATCGAAGCCCGACTCGGCATTGAAGTCGCCAATCGCGGGGCGACATTTCGCCTCAGCGGTCCGATGGCCGCGATCAAGCGTGGCGAACGCATCATCCACGCTTTGTTCGATGCCACCGCAGACGAGGCCATCTCGTCGCACCAGGTGCATTTGGCCTTGAATGAGGTCGGCGCCGATGTCCAAGCCGAGCGATCGGCGACTGAGGCTCAGGACGTGACGATCAAGGTCAAGCGCGGCCTGGTGCGTGGACGCGGCGCCAATCAGCAACGTTACCTGCATGCCATTGCGCGACACGACATCTGCTTCGGCATCGGCCCGGCCGGAACCGGCAAGACCTATCTTGCGGTGGCGAGCGCCGTCGATGCGCTGGAGAGCAATCGCGTGCAGCGCGTCATCCTCGCGCGTCCGGCGGTGGAAGCCGGTGAAAAGCTCGGCTTCCTGCCCGGCGACCTGTCGCAGAAAGTCGATCCGTATCTGCGTCCGCTCTACGACGCCTTGTACGAGATGCTCGGCTTTGACCGCGTCGCCAAACTCATCGAACGCAATGTCATCGAGGTCGCGCCGCTCGCCTACATGCGCGGACGTACGCTCAACGACGCTTTCGTGATCCTCGACGAGGCGCAGAACACCACGGTCGAACAGATGAAGATGTTCCTGACGCGCATCGGCTTCGGTTCAGTCGCGGTGATCACTGGCGACATCACCCAGGTCGATCTGCCCAAGCACATCACGTCGGGATTGCGGCACGCGATGGGCGTATTGCACAAGGTCGACGGCATCAGTTTCACCTTGTTCGATGCCCGCGATGTCGTGCGCCATCCGCTCGTGCAGCGCATCGTGATGGCCTATGAGAGAGTCGAAAACGACATGCTCGCAAACAAGGCGCGGGAATGACGGCACTGCTCCTGCATGCGCGCAGCGAAGTCGGCTGGAAAGGCATACCGGCGTCGCGTTCGTTTCGGGCATGGATCGAGCTCGCGCTGCGCGGCGCCAAGCGCCGAGGCGCGACAGAACTGAGTCTGCTGATCGTCGATGCGACGGCCGGCGCTGAACTCAACCGCGACTATCGTGGCCGCGACTACGCCACGAATGTGCTGTCGTTTCAGGTCGAGTTGCCGCCGGGCGTGAAATCGCCGCTGATCGGCGACCTCGCGGTCTGCGCAACGGTGGTGGCACGCGAGGCGCAGGAACAGGGCAAGTCGCTGCGCGATCATTACGCGCACATGGTCATCCATGGCACCCTGCATCTGATCGGGTACGACCATATCGACGACGCCGATGCTGTCGCGATGGAAGCACTGGAAACAAAACTGCTGGCCACACTCGGCATCGCCGATCCCTACGCACCGCGCGATTGATCGATCACGCACGTCCATCATCGAGACCAATTCGAACCATGACCCAAATTCCGCTGCACGCCGACCGCGATCTCGCCCGCCGACTCGAACGCAGCGAAGGCCTCGCCTGCGCTGCCATCGTGCAGTCGCGCGCCAAACTGCAACCGCAGTCCAAATCCTGCTGGCATGACTTCGGCGGCAGTTGCGCGATGTTCGACGGCCCCGATTCGCCAATGACCCAAGCCTTCGGTCATGGCCTGTTCGACGATCCGCAAGGCCATGAACTCGATGCGATCGAGGCGTTTTTCCATGGCAACGGCAGCAAGGCCGTGCTCGAGATGTCGCCGCTGGCCGGTGTTGAGGTGATCGGACGACTGCAGTCGCGCAATTACCGCATCGTCGAAATGAGCTCGGTGCTTTGTCGACCGTCCGCTGGCGGCGTGCAACGTGCGCCAACGATGGCCGCATCATTGACTGTGCGTGTCATCGATCAGCACGAGAGCGCCATGTGGGCGCAGGTCGCGGCGAGTGGCTGGGGCAGCGAATCCGACGAGGTCGCGCGCTTCATCCTCGAACTCGGCCAAGCCATCGTGCCGGCCAAAGGCATGGTCAGCTTCATCGCCGAACTCGACGGCCAACCGGTCGCGAGCGCATCGTTGTTTCTAGCCGATGGCGTTGCACTGTTGGCAGGCGCAAGCACGGTGCCAACCGCTCGCAACCTGGGCGCACAAACCGCCCTGCTCGCCGCCCGCCTCGCCTACGCCGCCGACCACGCCTGCCCGCTCGCGATGATGGGCACCGAACCCGGCAGCGCCTCGCAACGCAACGCCGAACGCCAAGGCTTCCACATCGCCTATACGCGGATGAAGTGGCGGGAGGGGTGAGTCACGCTGATACGCTTCATCCAGGAACGGCGCTTTGAGCAGCATATTCAAGCAAGCCGGACTGAAGAGGTAGAGCGATGCGTTTTGCCATTGTGATCGAGCAGGCGGAAGGCAATTTCTCGGCTTACGTGCCAGACCTTCCGGGATGCGTGGCGACTGGGGCAACCGTCGCCGATGTCGAGCGTGAAATCGGCGAGGCCATTTCTTTTCATATTGAAGGTTTGCGCGAAGACGGATTGCCGGTTCCGCAGCCGGTCAGTGTTGTTGAATACGTCGACGTGGCCGCCTGATCTCAACGCCGAGAAGGCGGTCGCGAAAGCGTGCAAATGAGATTCGCACCCACTTCCGAGCTCAGCCTTACAGCACCAAAAAAAAAGGTGCGCCGTGGCGCACCTGCGGAAATCATGAAGTTCGCGAATCGCGTTATTCGAAGCCGTTCTCGAATAAGTCGTCACCGGGCACATCGTTGTCGGTGATGTTGGCGATGATGCCCGCCACGACCACGGCACCGTAACCGCCGCCGCTGGCGCTGTGTCCGATGTTGCCGGCGTGCACGCCTTCGACATTGGTGTCGTCCACCGCCGTGACCGTTACCGTCTGCGGATTGCTCCAGATGCCGGTGGTGAAGGTCAGCGGATTCGGCGACACGGTCACCTGTGCATCCGGACTCAGCGCGATGCTGACGTCGCTGGAAGGCAGCGCATTCAGGACCACGGTGTAGCTGTCCGTCGCGCCGCCTTCGAACACGTTGGTAATGCCGCCGGACTCGACCAGCGTCACGCCAGCCGGGGCATTGCAGACGCCGCTGCCGGAATTGCATACCGCCGGCGGGATTGCGGCGGTCAGTCGCGTTCCACCGCTGACCATGGGCGAGTTCAGCGAGTACTGGGTAAACAGCGGGCCGACGCGCGACTGCTGCACGCCGATGGTGGCGCTGCTGCCCATGGCCCCGACCGGCTGGTCGTAGACATAGGCGAACTGGTTGCTGCCTTCCTTCAGCTCGATCGCGAAGCGCACCGTCGACAGCGTGGCCGGATTGCCCCAGCGTTCGCCGCGCCACTCGATAATCCAGGTGCGATTCGGTGCGGTGCCGACGAGCTGGGTGAAGACGCCGCCGTCGGTCACGCCATCACTGGCTGTGCCGAGGTTGAGGTCGTCCCAGAACGGGAACAGCGTCGGCGTGTTCGGGAAGCGCGCATTGCCGGTGCCGGCACCCACGGCCGGCAAGGCGCCGTTGGTGTAGTCCTCCGCACCGTTGCTCGCAGTCAGCTGCAGATTTCCGTTCGGACCAACGCGGACTGAGGCCAAACCGCCGGTTCCGACCATGGTGCCGTAGATCGACGTGCTGAAACCGGCCGGTACCGGCAGGGTGACCAGAATGTCGTCTTGCTGGCTGCCGGCGAGCAGCACGCCACCGGCTGGAATCGTCGCGCCGTTGCTGGCGGTGAACGCGTAGTTCTGGCCCGCGACCCGACCGATCGGCAGCGCGAAGTTTTCGACCAGCGGCGAATTGCCCGCGGATGCGGTGAAGCTGACGGTCAGCACCAGATCGAGGTTGGTGAAGCACTGCGCCGCGCCCGTGGTGCTGATCTGCAAGGGCGTCAGGCTGGTGCGGCTTTCACCGGGTGGAATATCGGGGAAGCTGGTGCTGGCGGTCGAAATACTGGCGTTCGCCGTCGCCGTGGACAGGATCGCAGTGACCGCGGTCGCTGGCACATTGCCGTCGTTGCGCAACACCACATCCAGGGCATTGCATTCGTTCGGCTCGATCAGGGCATTGCCGGTGACCAGCGTGGCCGAGGACATGTCGACCAGCGCGGCCGGGGCCGCAACGGTGACATTGAAGCGGCGCTGCTCGATGGCGCCGCAACTGTCGCGCACTTCGACGGTGACCGGGTAGGTGCCGAAACTGGTGCCGCCCGTGGTCACCGTGACCTGGCCATTCGCGGCAATCGCGATCGTGCCGCCGCCCGGCAGCACCGTCGGGCTGACGGTCACGGTGGTCAGATTGTCATTGCCGTCGAACACTGCAGTCGTCGGCGTCAGCACAGTGACCGCAGTCGCCAAAACCATGCGGTTTGCATACTGGCCGATGCTCGGGGTTTCGTTGCTGCCGACCGCGACATTCACGGCAGCCGATCGCACGCCTCCGGAGCTGTCGGTCACCGTCAGCAGCAGCGGATAAATCTTGTCGTTCGCTGTTGGCGCGACCAGGGTGCAGGCCGCAGTTGCGCTGAGCGACAGCGAGCCGTTGTTGTTTTGCACGCTGACCGCCAGTTCCGACGGGGCGCCGCTGATCGCGACACCGAGGTTGCCGGCGGCGTCCTGGGCATCGCTGATCGTCGCGACCACGCCGGTCGCGGTCGGGCTGCCCTGACGCGTCGCGACCGAGCCGGTTGGACTGCTGATGCTTGGCGGCGTATTCGCACCGGTGATGACGAAGTTGGCGTCGGAGATGTCGAAGAACACGTTGCCGACGGCTTCGACGCGCACGCGCGCCTGAGTGCTCGCGCCGGTGTTCGCGGGAATCGTCACCGACTCGCTGCCATCGTTCGCGGTGCTCGCCGCGAGCTCGACCGGCCAGCTGTAACCGCCATCCAGCGACAGCGTGATGCGCACGTTCGCGGCATTCACACCAGCCGCAGTGGTATTCGCGACATTCCAGGCCACATTCGTCGAAGCACCAGCAGCGATGCTGGTCAGGCTGTTCGGTGCCGTTACTGCGAACGGTCCGGCTGCGGTCGTCACGTTCAACAACAGGGTGTCGTCGTTGGTGCCGCCGCCACCGGCGCGATTGTCGCGCGCGGTCACACGGAAGGTCAGCGTACGGTTCGTGCTCGGCAGCAGCTCTCCGGCGAACCAGTCCGGAGCGTCCGTGCCTTCCAGCGGTCCTTGCTGCGGCACCGCGTTGGCGTCATCGAGGATGTAGCGCAGGCTCGGAAAGATACATGTCGGGCTTGCGCTCGGCGCGAACGATCGGAACAGCGGTCCGGTGCCGGCATCGACCAGCATGCCTTCGTTGTTCGGCTGCCCCAGGTCGTACTGCTCCCAGACATAGGTCAAGGCGTC
>JAYUXS010000528.1:0-2547 GCA_043752845.1 Lysobacterales bacterium
TCGACCACGCGTCGTACCTGTGCGGTCGACATGACGTCGCTGCGACCGGTGTAGCGGACTTCGCCGCTGAGATGCATGTCGATCTCGTTCGCAGCGGCGATCGCGAGAATCTCGGCATCGAAGACAGAGTTCGCGTGTGTCATCGCACCAGTTTCCAGCGAAGCGTGCGCGCGCTCGCGTTTGGTGTAGGCGCGTACCCGCTGTTCGATCGGCGATCCTTTGCCTGCGAGCAGGCTTTCCACTTGCGCCACCGCGGCACGCGCACCGCCTTGCATCGGTGGGCAATGCGTATAGGCCGCGTGCAGCAGGGCGGCAGCGACGATGTCGACGCGGAAACCGTAACGCACCAGCACCCCTGCGGTGCCGATCAGATGATTCAGGAATGGCCGACCGCACGGGCGGTAGCCGGCATTCGCGAACAGTTGTGCGCGGGCGACCGCATCGATCAACGTATTCAACTCGTCCAACTGATAACCGACGCCTTGCGCAAGATCGAGCAGATCGGCACGCGACTGGCAGAGTTCGCTGCGCGCCATCGGCAGCGATGCGCTTTCGACATGCAGCGACGCGGGTCGGATCGGATCGATGCCGGCGACGTGCCGCTGCAGGAACGTGCGCACACCCCAGAACGAGCGCTCATCGTCGATCACCTGCCACTTGCGGCAGAACGCGGCAATGCTGGCTTCGCCCGCGACGGGTGCCCAGCGCCGGCGCAACAGCGACAATTCGTCGAGTGTGTAGGGCGCGAACGCGAGATAGGTGACGCGCGCCGCCGGCTCGAACATCACCTCAAAGCCGCGCAATCGTGTGGTCAGGGCCACGTCGATGTGCTCGTGTACGCAAAGAATTTCCGGATCGAGCAGGCGCCCGCCGTCGAGCAGTTCTGTGCGCATCAACATGCAGTGGAATTCGACGAAGCCGCATGGACGGCGCTGCAGGCGCAGAGCCGCATCGGCGGGATCCGCATTCATGCCTTCGTGCGATTCCTCGATCACGCGGCCGTCGGCTTCGATGCGATCGACGAGCTTGCCGCCGGCCATATGCACCTTGGGCGGTGTTGTGCCGTCACCCCACAGGTACAGCGGACCGACAATGCCCGCGCCGGTCTCGTCGGCGCAGCGCAGCAGGGCTTCCAGCCAACCGGCACTGACTTCGACATCGTTGTCGATGAACACCACATATTGGGTCGCAATGTCGGCCGCCACCGCCATGCGCGCCTGTTGCGGCCACAACGGCTCGTCAAAGCGCACGACTTCCAGATGCCATTCGGCCGCGCGCCGCGCCAACACCCCGCGCAACCAGGGTGGCGATTGCACATCGAGGTACACGAACCGGTATGGCAATGCCGTGTGTTGCACCAGGCATTCGATCGCCTGTTCGGCCAATCCGTGCCGTTCGCGCGCAGACATGACAATGGTGACGCGGGGATTCACGGTGACGATGTCGCTGACTGCGTCCACTTCAGACCTGTCGATGCTTGGCCAGCCGCAACCAGGTGTCGACGACAGTGTCCGGGTTGAGCGACAGCGACTCGATACCCTGATCCATCAGCCACTCGGCGAGGTCCGGATGGTCGCTCGGGCCCTGTCCGCAGATGCCGATGTATTTGCCGCGCGCGCGGCAGGCCTTGATGGCCATCGACAACAGCGCTTTCACGGCGTCGTTGCGCTCGTCGAACAGATGCGCGATCAGGGCCGAGTCGCGATCCAGGCCAAGGGTGAGCTGGGTCAGGTCGTTGGAACCGATCGAGAAACCGTCGAAGTGGTCGAGGAATTGATCGGCGAGCAGCGCGTTCGACGGCAATTCGCACATCATGATCAGCTTGAGGTCGTTTTCGCCGCGTACCAGCCTGTTTTTTGCAAGCGTTTCGACGACTCGCTTGCCTTCGTCGACGGTGCGCACAAACGGGATCATCACCCAGGCATTGGTCAACCCCATCTCGTCGCGCACCTTCTTCATCGCCCGGCACTCGAGCGCAAAGCAGTCGGCAAAGGCCGGATCGACATAGCGACTGGCACCGCGATAGCCGAGCATGGGGTTTTCCTCGTGCGGCTCGTAGCGTTTGCCGCCGATGAGATTGGCGTACTCGTTCGACTTGAAATCGGACAGGCGCACGATCACCGGACTAGGGGCGAATGCAGCGGTAATGGTGGCGATGCCCTCAGCGAGACGGTCGACATAGAACGCCACCGGATCGCTGTAGCCGGCCATGCGTTCGTCGATCTTTGCCTTGGTCGCGGCGTCTTGCTGCGCATAGTTCAGCAATGCTTTCGGGTGCACGCCGATGTGGCTGTTGATGATCATTTCGAGTCGCGCCAGGCCGACACCGGCATTCGGCAGCTGTGCAAAATCGAAGGCGCGCTCCGGGTTCGCGACATTCATCATGATCTTCAATGGCGCTGGCGGCATCTGGTCGAGATCCGCGGTGATGCGTTCGAATCCAAGCAGGCCGTCGTAGATGAAACCGGTATCGCCCTCGGCGCAGGAGACGGTGACATCACGGCCATCGGAGATCGTTTCCAGCGCGTTGCCGCAACCGACGACCGC
>JAYUXS010000529.1:0-2547 GCA_043752845.1 Lysobacterales bacterium
CTGTCCGTTAACAACATCATCAGCCGGTCAATGCCGACGCCGCAGCCGCCGGTGGGCGGCATGCCGTATTCCAGCGCACGAATGTAGTCGGCGTCGAAGTGCATGGCTTCCTCGTCGCCCCCATCCTTGGCATCGACCTGCGCCTGGAAGCGTGCGGCCTGATCTTCGGGATCATTCAATTCCGAGAAACCATTTGCCAGTTCCTTGCCGCCGATGAACAGTTCGAAGCGGTCGGTGATTTCCGGATCGATGTCGCTGGCACGCGCCAGCGGTGACACTTCGGTCGGATGCGCAGTGATGAAGGTCGGTTGCACCAGATCGTGCTCGACCGTCTTCTCGAAAATTTCGAGCAGCAGTTTGCCGCAACCGTAATCCTTCTTGACGTGAATGCGCAGACGTTCGCAATGCCGGACCATCGCATCGCGGTCGCGCAAATCCGCGCGCTTCATGTCCGGATTTGCGGCGAGCACGACATCGTCCATGCGCAGACGCTTGAACGGTGCACCGACATCAATCGCACGACCTTCCCAGCTGAGATCGGTCTTGCCGGCGCCGGCGATGGCCGCAGTGCGCACCATCGCTTCGGTCATGTCCATCACTTCATTGAACGTGGCGTAGGCTTCGTATGACTCGAGCATGGTGAATTCGGGATTGTGGCGCGTGCTCACGCCCTCATTGCGGAAATTGCGGTTGATCTCGAACACGCGATCGAGGCCACCGACGACCAACCGCTTCAAGTACAACTCCGGCGCGACGCGCAGATACATCTGCAGATCGAGCGCATTGTGGTGCGTCACGAACGGACGCGCCGTCGCACCACCCGGAATCGGATGCATCATCGGTGTCTCGACTTCGACAAAACCGCGATCCTCCATGAAGCTGCGGATGGCGCGTACCGCCGCTGAGCGCAACGCAAAGACGCGACGCGATTCTTCATTGACGATCAGGTCGACATAGCGCTGGCGATAGCGCTGCTCGACGTTCTCGAGTCCATGCCATTTGTCCGGCAACGGCCGCAGCGACTTGGTCAGCAGCCGCAGGCGATCGACCTTGACCGACAGTTCGCCAGTCTTGGTGCGCATCACCTGACCTTCGGCCCCGAGGATGTCGCCGACGTCGAAACCCTTGAATGCTTCGAAGGTGTCGCCGAGCGTGCTCGCTTGCAGGAACAACTGGATGCGTCCGCTTTGATCCTGGATCTGGGTGAACGCGGCCTTGCCCATCAGGCGCTTCGCGAGCATGCGCCCGGCAACGTGCACGCGCCTTGCGGCGCCCTCGATGGCTTCCGCGGTCCACACGTCCTTGTCGGCGAATTCATCCTGCAGACGGCCGGCGAAGGCATCGGGACGGAAATCGTTCGGATAGGCCTGACCTTGCGCGCGCAAGGCTTGCAGTTTGCCGCGGCGTTCGGCCATCAGCTTGTTGTCATCAGGGCGCGCGTCGGGGCCGGTGTCGGCGGTTTCATCAGTCATCACATTCACCCTTGATCATGCGTCCGAACGCTTGGAACCGGCCTCAAGGCCGGACTTCAGACTGGCTTCGACGAATTCGCCGAGATCGCCATCGAGCACCTTCTGTGTATCGGTGCGTTCGACGCCGGTGCGCAGGTCCTTGATACGCGACTGATCGAGCACGTACGAACGAATCTGCGAACCCCAGCCGATGTCGGACTTCGTCGCTTCCAGTGCCGCCTTCTCGGTATTGCGCTTCTGCAATTCGAGTTCGTACAACTTGGCCTTCAGCATCTTCATCGCGTTGTCGCGGTTCTGGTGCTGCGAGCGTCCGGTTTGGCAGGCGGCCACGGTATTGGTCGGGATGTGCGTGATACGCACCGCAGACTCGGTCTTGTTGACGTGCTGCCCACCGGCACCGGATGAGCGATAGACGTCGGTGCGCAGATCGGCCGGATTGATCTCGATGTCGATGTCGTCGTCCACTTCCGGCGACACGAACACCGACGTGAACGAGGTATGTCGGCGATTGTCCGAGTCGAACGGCGACTTGCGCACCAGTCGATGCACGCCGGTCTCGGTCTTCAACCAGCCATAGGCGTAGTCGCCTTCGACCCGAAACGTGGCGCTCTTGAGGCCAGCGACATCACCGCTGGATGCTTCCAGCAGTTCCGCCTTCCAGCCACGTTGCTCGCAAAAGCGCAGATACATGCGCAACAGCATCTCCGCCCAATCCTGCGCTTCGGTGCCGCCGGCACCGGCCTGAATGTCGATGAACGCGTTGTGTGTGTCCATCTTGCCCGAGAACATGCGCCGGAATTCCAGTTGATCGACACGCGCGGCTTGCAACTCGAGGTCATCGCGCACGGCGATGGCGGTGCTGTCGTCGCTTTCGCTGATCGCCATTTCCAGCAATTCATCGGCTTCGGCGAGACTACCGGTCAACCCCGAAATCTCGCCGACGATCTTTTCCAGCATTGCGCGTTCGCGGCCGAGTTCCTGGGCACGCGTCGGGTTGTTCCAGATTTCGGGCAGTTCGAGTTCGCGGCTTACTTCCTCAAGCCGTTCGCGCTTGATATCGAAGTCAAAGATACCC
>JAYUXS010000530.1:0-6052 GCA_043752845.1 Lysobacterales bacterium
CGATCAAGGACAAGGGCGCGCTCTACAACGCCTACATGTCGTTCGTGAAAGGCGGCGGTTTGTTCGTGCCAACGACCAAGCGTTACAACCTCGGCGATGAAGTGTTCATTTTGCTGTCGTTGATGGACGAAAAGGATCGTCTGCCGGTGGCGGGAAAAGTGGTCTGGATCACGCCGCCGGGCGCGCAGGGCAATCGCACCTCGGGCATCGGCGTGCAGTTCAACGACACCGCCGATGGTGAGGCCGCCAAGTCGAAGATCGAAGCCATTCTCGGTGCGACGCTCAGCGCCGAGCGCCCGACGCATACGATGTAAGGCAGCATCCGGTTTCCGTTTTCGTCTCGACCTGTCCGCAAACGAATGCAATTGTTGCCGACGCATCGCGGGATGCGTTTGACGACGTCGAGTACACGCGATGCTCACGCCTGATTGACGCTGGCGTCGTCACGGTATGCGGCCAATTACCCGGAACATGCCATGGTCAACCTTGCAATTTTTCACGCCACCCTGCCGCAATATCTTCAGGCCAGCGCTGGCGAAGTCGATCAGAAAAACCTGCAGATCGTCCTCGGAACCGACCAGCGTGCTGTGCTGCTGGCTGCTGCCGGAAGCGTCAAGGTCGATGCGTTGATCGCCGACCTCTCGCTGCTCGGTGAACAGCCGGAGCTCGCGATCGCGGAGCTCGAACGTGCGTTGAAACCCGAGCTCACGTTGATCGTTTATTCATTCGCGAAGTGGGATTTGATCGAGCGCCTGCGCAAGTCCAAACGCCAGTTGCTGCGTGCGCCGGTCAGCGCGCGGGCGTTGCGATCGAACATGATCGGTCTGATCGTCAAGCATCTGACCAGCGCCCCTGCGGCCACCGTGGAAGCGTCGGAATCATCGCTGTTGCGCCTTGATCGGCAGCCGCCTATGCGGCGTTACGACGAAATGCAGTTGGCCGCGCTACAGGACGTGCGCAGTGTCGTCGACTGCGAGTGTCCGAATCAGGTCGCAGATCTGGTGATCGCGCTCAACGAATTCGAGAACTATTCTGCGTTGTGTCAGAACCGCAACGAGAAAGACGCGCACATCCATCGCATGCTGGCGCGCGTCACCGGTCACGCGCGTGCGGTGATGGAGTACGCCATGAAAGAACTCTGCGCCTTCGAAAATATCGACCCGGTCAAGCTGGCGCAATCGCACAAGGGCGTGAGCGCATAAACGGTGCAGCGCGCCGACGGCCGTCGAAGCGGCTAGGTCTTCATCTGGCGCGCTTCCAGCGCCAGCAAGGCCTGCTTCGTCGGGATGCCGCCGCCGAAGCCGGTCATGCTGCCGTTTGCGCCAATCACGCGGTGGCAGGGCACGATGATCGGCAGCGGGTTGCGCCCGTTCGCGAGCCCGACCGCACGCACCGCTTTCGCATTGCCGATGTCGACCGCGAGATCGCGGTAGCTCCAGGTCGCGCCGTAGGGAATGCGTTGCAGTGACGCCCACACTGACAACTGAAACGTGGTGCCAAGCGCTGCGAGTTCGAGATCGAACGTCTGCAGTTCACCGGCGAAGTAGGCGGCGAGTTGAGCGCGCAATGTGCCAAACGCGTTGGCATCACGTCGCCACTCGCCGCGCGCAGGCTCGTGTCGATTGTCCGGAAACAGCAGATAGCGCAGGCCAGCGTCGTCGACGGCCGCAGTGAGCGTACCGATCGGGCTGTCGATCGTGTCGTAACGCAGCGCGTGGGTGGTCAGCGTCGTGTTCATCGGTCTCGCGCTCATCAAATTCAACTCGTCATGGTCCAGAGATGCAGTACAGCGTAGGTGCGCCAGGATCGCCAGTGTTCGGCAATCGCACATTCATCGCGTGGTTTCGGATTGCCCAATGCGCGGCGCACGATCAGGTCGCCGACCGGGAACGCGTCTGGATGGCCGAGTGCGCGCATCGCGATGTAGTGCGCCGTCCACGGTCCGATGCCCGGCAGTTCGACGAGGGTTGCGACGAATGCGTCCAGCGACTGACCGGCGCGGAAATGCACGCGGCCATCGGCGACCGCGCGTGCGAGTGCGAGTACGGCCGCCGCGCGAGCACAGCGCGGATCGCCGTTTCGAACGGGTCGAAACCGACCGGGACGCGCAGTCCCGAACGGGCACGCGTACTCGCCGCGTCTGGGGAGATTTCCGGCAACGTCCGCGTGTAGGTCGTTTCCGTGACCTGTTCGATCGGCGCCAGCGCGCGTCGTGCCACGAACGCGAGCACATCCGGCCACGAATACGGCGGTCGATACGCCAGACGCAGACGCTGCACATCGTCGCTCGTCGTCTCGATCGCGCCGTGCTTGCACAGTTGCGTCGGGTTCAAGCGTGTCGCTGCGACGAAGGCCTGGTTGAAGCGCCGCAGACTCGCATAGCCGGCAGCGCAGGCGATCTCGGTCACCGGCAGGCGCGTCTCTGAACGTGGATCGCGCGCCGGTCGGGCACGTTCTCAGCGGGCATGTTCGTATCGGGAGATATCGGATGCGGTCTGAGCCTTCATGGCCAGAACACTATCAGTGCGATTTGCTCGGCACTCGCAGGATTTGGACACCGCCATCCGCGCATCTCGTCATCGGTCGCGAGTCACTGCGCGGCGGGGCGGCGATCAATATTCCGGTTCTGCCATTTCACCGTGAGGATCGTCATCGACAGCAGTAGCGTCACGATGTTCGCCCACAACATGGGGCGCGAGTCGATCAGCACGCCATACACCAGCCACAGACTGATGCCGATATTGAACACGACATACATCACGAGTGAAATGCTGCGCGTGTCACGGGTGCGCACCGTCATCCAGGCTTGCGGGACGAACGCACCCGTCGTCAGGACAGCAGCAATGAAGCCGATCAGTTCAGGGTTCACGGGGTACTCGTATCGTAAGAGGCAATTGTAGGCCGCGATGCGATAATGGGCGACTTTCCGAGGGCCGCCCATGACCACGTTCACCCGTCGCGACGATTCGCGCCTGATCCGCGCACCGCGCGGCAACACGCTCAGCTGCAAGAGCTGGCTGACGGAAGCCGCTTTTCGCATGTTGCAGAATAATCTCGATCCCGACGTCGCCGAGAATCCGGCCGAGCTCGTTGTCTATGGCGGCATCGGTCGCGCGGCACGTAACTGGGAAAGTTATGACGCGATCCTGAAGTCGCTGCGCGAACTCAACGATGACGAGACGCTGCTGATCCAGAGCGGAAAACCGGTCGGCATCTTTCCGAGCCATGCCGACGCGCCGCGCGTGTTGCTCGCGAATTCGAATCTCGTGCCCGCGTGGTCAAACTGGGAGCACTTCCACGAACTCGATCGCAAGGGCTTGATGATGTACGGCCAGATGACGGCTGGCTCGTGGATCTACATTGGCTCGCAAGGCATCGTCCAGGGCACCTACGAGACTTTCGTCGAGATGGGCCGTCAGCACTACGGCGGCAGCTTGAAAGGGCGCTGGATCCTGACCGCCGGTCTTGGTGGCATGGGTGGCGCGCAACCGCTCGCGGCGTCACTCGCGGGTGCTTGCTCGCTGAATATCGAATGCCAGCAGAGCCGTATCGATTTCCGCTTGAAGACGCGCTACGTCGACGAGCAGGCGACTGATCTCGATGACGCGCTTGCGCGCATTGCAAAATACACCGCAATCGGCGAAGCGAAGTCGATCGCCTTGCTCGGCAATGCCGCCGAGATCCTGCCGGAGATGGTGAAGCGGGGCGTGCGTCCGGATGCCGTGACCGACCAGACCAGTGCGCACGATCCGGTCAACGGTTATTTACCGCTCGGCTGGACTTGCGAACAGTGGTTCGAACAACGGGTGTCTGATCCGAACGGCACGCGCGATGCCGCGAAGCGTTCGATGCGCGTGCATGTCGAAGCGATGCTCGCGTTCCAGAACCGGGGCGTGCCGACTTTCGACTACGGCAACAACATCCGCCAGATGGCCAAGGACGAAGGCTGCACCCACGCGTTCGACTTCCCCGGCTTCGTGCCGGCCTACGTGCGGCCGTTGTTCTGCCGCGGCGTCGGTCCGTTCCGCTGGGTTGCGCTGTCCGGTGACCCCGAGGACATCTACAAGACCGATGCGAAGGTCAAGGAGTTGATCCCGGATGATCCGCATTTGCACCGCTGGCTAGACATGGCGCGCGAACGCATCAGCTTCCAGGGATTGCCGGCACGCATCTGCTGGGTCGGACTCGGTCTGCGCCACAAACTCGGCCTCGCGTTTAACGAGATGGTGCGCACCGGCGAGGTCAGCGCACCGATCGTGATCGGCCGCGATCATCTCGACTCCGGTTCCGTGTCCTCGCCGAACCGCGAAACCGAAGCGATGCGCGACGGCTCCGATGCGGTGTCCGACTGGCCGCTGCTGAATGCGATGCTGAACGTCGCTGGTGGCGCAACCTGGGTCTCGCTGCATCACGGTGGCGGTGTCGGCATGGGTTACTCGCAGCACAGCGGCGTCGTCATCGTCGCCGACGGCACCGAAGCCGCCGCCAAGCGCCTCGCCCGCGTCCTCTGGAACGACCCCGGCACCGGCGTCATGCGCCACGCCGACGCCGGCTACGAAATCGCCCAGCAATGCGCCCGCGAGCAGGGGCTGAAGTTGCCGATGTTGTAAGTGCATCGTCGCCACGAACTGCCCGCGCGTCGCCTCATTGCGGTCGGCGTGCGGTCAGGTTCGCGTCCGCAACCTCGTTAGCATCGACCGCACGTTGGGTCGGCATTCACGAGGAGCGAGAGCGATGAAGCGGTTGAGCTGGGTGGTGGTGTCGGGGCTGGCTTGCGGTGGTGGTTGGGTCGATGCGACTGAGGTCGCGGCGAAGATGGTGCCGGAGCGTGCGGAGCAGGCATTGGTGCTGCCCGCGAGGCGCGTGACGGAATGGCCGAATGCGATTCTGAGTGCCCTGAAACAGAACGATTTCGCGGCGCTGCTGGAAGCCACCGAGCGCGACAAGGGCATCGCTGGGTTGGCGAAAGACTGGGACGAACAGGCCGCGCGTCACCGCGAACAGGCCGCGAAGCGCGCGACCGAAATCTCTGATCAGGGCATCGTTGATCCGGACATCGCTGAGTTGACCGAACAGGTCGAAGATCAGACCCAACAAATCTGGACGAAATCGCAGTCCGCCGATGGCGTCGATGCTTTGGTCAGCGAGTGGCAACCCCAGATCGCCGAAGCAGTGTCCAAGCACCTGCTCCAGTTCAATCTCGGCTTCGGCGCCGCGCTGACCGCGATTGCGAGCGATCAGGATTTCACGGCGCAGCAAGTGCAGCAGATCACGCAGCTGATGTATGCCGTGCAGAACTGGACCGGGCGCGTCGACTTCGCTGATCCCGAGCGCCTGCGCCAGGCGCTGACGGCGGTATCGCGGCTAGTCGTACAGACAAAATTGAAGCGCTTCGAAGACACGCAGTCGCTCGCGTTCGAAGACGCGATCGTTCATTGCGATACGATGATCGTCGCGGTAAAGCGGGTATTCGGCGCCTACGATGTCGATGCCGATCAGATCCTCAACAGCGTGCGTTTCTCGGAAATCGATGCGCGGGGCGACACCGCAACACTGCACGCCGAGGCGCGTGTGTTCGGCGTCGATCTTTCACACGATTTCAAGATGCAATGGTTCGAAGGCGAATGGGTTGAAGCCGACCAAGTTGAAATGCGCAAGCGCTGGCGCGACGAAGAGGCCGACGCGGCAGCGGATGCGGCCGCAGATGCGGCAACGGAATCGTTTGACTGACACAGATTTTCCGCAACTACACCATCCGATTCGACACTTGACGCGATCCGGTCATCGCGTCAAAACGTCGCTCCCACCCGACGGAGTACGACCATGATTGCCTACAGTCTTGTTGGTTCGAATGATTTGCCGCGCGCGATTGCTTTTTTCGAAGCACTGTTCTCGACGTTCAATGCCAAGCGCGTTTGGGAAGGCGATACCGGTGTGGCCTGGTCGGCTGGTGAAAATCAGCCGGGTGTTGGTGTGATCAAACCGTTCAATGGCAACCCTGCGACCGTCGGTAACGGCGGCATGATTGCGCTGGCCGCGCCGAGCAAAGCTA
>JAYUXS010000531.1:0-2544 GCA_043752845.1 Lysobacterales bacterium
ATGATGTCGTCGAACAACATCCTCAGCCCGGCGAACGGCGAACCGATCATCGTGCCGACGCAGGACGTCGTGCTCGGTCTGTACTACATGACCCGCGAACTCGTGAATGCGAAGGGCGAGGGCATGGTGTTCGCGAACATCTCGGAAGTGAAGCGTGCCTATGACAACCGTGCGGTTGCGTTGCACGCCAAGATCAAGGTGCGCCTGAAGGATCCGGACGGTGCGCGCATCAACAAGCACACGATCGTGGAAACGACCGTGGGCCGTGCGTTGCTGGCTGAAATCCTGCCGGAAGGTCTGCCGTTCGCGGTGATCAACCAGGATTTGACCAAGAAGGCGATTTCGCGTCTGATCAATGCCTCGTACCGTACGCTTGGTCTGAAAGAAACGGTCGTCTTTGCCGACCAGCTCATGTACACGGGCTTCGCCTACGCCACTCGCGCCGGTGTTTCCATCGGCATCGACGACATGACGATCCCGCCGGAGAAGGCGCAGATCGTCGGTGAGGCCGAGAAGGAAGTGAAGGACATCCAGGAGCAGTTCGCTTCGGGTCTGGTCACGGCCGGCGAGCGCTACAACAAGGTCGTCGACATCTGGTCGCGTACCAGCGAACGCGTTGCCCAGGCGATGATGAAGGGCATCAGCACCGAGAAGGTGAAGAATGCCGAAGGCAAGATTGTCGAACAGAAGTCGATGAACTCGATTTACATCATGGCCGACTCCGGCGCGCGAGGTTCTGCGGCGCAGATCCGCCAGCTCGCCGGTATGCGCGGCTTGATGGCGCGACCGGACGGCTCGATCATCGAGACGCCGATCAAGGCGAACTTCCGTGAAGGCCTCGACGTGTTGCAGTACTTCATCTCGACCCACGGTGCCCGCAAGGGTCTCGCGGATACCGCGCTGAAGACGGCGAACTCGGGTTACCTCACGCGTCGTCTCGTCGACGTTGCGCAGGACGTGGTGATCACCGAAGTCGATTGCGGCACCCTGGGCGGCTTCACCATGACCGCCATCGTTGAAGGCGGCGACGTGGTCGAACCGCTGCGCGACCGCGTGCTCGGACGCGTCGTGGCCGAAGACGTCTACGCCCCCGGCACCGACGAAAAGCCGATCGTGCTGCGCAACGAGCTGCTCGACGAGAAACACGTCGATCTGATCGAGTCCACCGGCGTGCAGTCGATCAAGGTGCGATCCACGATCACCTGCGAGTCGCGTCACGGCGTCTGCTCGCATTGCTACGGCCGCGACCTTGCGCGTGGTCACATCGTCAACATCGGCGAAGCGGTCGGCGTCATCGCCGCGCAGTCGATTGGCGAACCCGGCACCCAGCTCACCATGCGTACCTTCCACATCGGTGGTGCGGCATCGCGAGCAGCGGCCGTCGACAGCGTCCAGGTCAAGACCAATGGCTCGCTCAAGTTCAACAACGTCAAAACCGTGCAACATGCGGCTGGTCACCTGGTCGCGGTCTCGCGTTCCGGTGAATTGTCGGTGATGGATACGCACGGCCGTGAGCGTGAGCGTTATCGCGTGCCTTACGGCGCAACGATTGCGGTCAAGGACGGCGATCCGATCAAGGCCGGTCAAACGGTTGCGAACTGGGATCCGCATACCCATCCGATCGTTTCTGAAGTGGCAGGTACGCTGCGCTTCAGCGACTTCGTCGACGGCGTCACTGTGCAGGAACAGATCGACGAACTGACCGGCCTGCAGTCGGCCGTCGTGACCGATCCGAAGCGTCGTGGTTCCGCGGCCAAGGACCTGCGACCGATGGTTCGCCTCGAAGACAAGAAGGGCAAGGAACTCAAGCTGCCCGGCACCGACATTCCGGCGCAGTACTTCCTGCCGCCCGGCGCAATCGTGTCCTTGCAGGATGGCGCCCAAGTCGGTGTCGGCGACGTGGTTGCACGTATCCCGCAGGAAACGTCCAAGACCCGCGACATTACCGGTGGTTTGCCGCGCGTTGCCGACTTGTTCGAAGCACGCAAGCCGAAGGAGCCAGCCATCCTCGCGGAGCGCACCGGCATCATCAGCTTCGGTAAAGACACCAAGGGCAAGCAGCGCCTGATCATCAGCGACAAGGACGGCGACACCCATGAAGAGCTGATTCCAAAGTGGCGTCAGGTCATCGTGTTCGAGGGTGAGCATATCGAGAAGGGCGAAACCGTCGTCGACGGCGAGCCGAATCCGCAGGACATCCTGCGTCTGAAGGGTGTCGAGCCGCTGGCTGAATACCTGACGCGCGAAATCCAGGACGTCTATCGACTGCAGGGCGTGAAGATCAACGACAAGCACATCGAAACAATTGTTCGTCAGATGTTGCGTAAGATTGAAATTATCGAACCGGGAGATACAACATTCTTGACTGGTGAAACTGTTGATAAAACGGCATTCGCTGAAGAGAATGAAAGAGTTAAAAAACGTAAAGAAAAACCTGCTACTGGATCTGCGTTGCTTCTGGGTATCACCAAAGCTTCGTTGTCTACAGAATCATTTATTTCGGCAGCGTCCTTCCAAGAAACCACGAAAGTGTTCACGGAAGCT
>JAYUXS010000532.1:0-2541 GCA_043752845.1 Lysobacterales bacterium
GTGGTATGCCGGGCATGCCGATGCGGGCGCGCAAATCCTGGTGCCGCTCTACCTGCGTGATGCGGTGATCGCGCGAATCGCCGACGCTGCGCCCGCGCCGGAACTTCAAGCATCCGAAACGGCCGCGGTGTCCGACGGCGTCCACGTCGTTCGTCGCGGTGAGTCGGCCTGGCGCATTGCACGCAACTATCGCGTGTCGCTGCGCGCACTGCTGGCCGCCAATGGCTTGAACGCCAGGTCGGTGTTGCGTCCTGGCCAGAGCTTGCGTCTGCCTTGATCACGCCCGACCGATGATCGCGGCCGGCCGTTGCCCATTTTCAAAATGCGCGGGCTAGACTGCGCATTCAGCATTCAACAGCGAGAGCGCATTCATGGGATTTTTGCAGGGCAAACGAGCACTGATTGTCGGCATCGCCAGTGAGCGATCGATCGCCTCGGGCATCGCCGAAGCGATGCATCGCGAGGGGGCCGAGCTCGCTTTCAGCTACCAGAACGAACGTCTGCGCTCACGCGTGGAGGACGCCGCGAAGGAATACGGCTCAAGCATCGTGCTGCCATGCGATGTTGCCAAGGACGCGGAGATCGACGCGTTGTTCGCCGAACTCGGCAAACAATGGCCGCAACTCGATGTGCTCGTGCATTCCGTGGGCTTTGCACCGCGTGAATCGATCCAGGGTGACTTTCTCGACAGCATCTCGCGCGAGAGTTTCAACATCGCCCACGACGTTTCGAGCTACAGCCTTGCGGCACTGGCCAAGGGTGCGCGACCGTTGATGCGCGGACATGCGAGTTCAATCTTGACGCTGAGCTATCTCGGCGCGGTAAAAGCGATGGCGAACTACAACGTGATGGGGCTGGCGAAGGCATCGCTCGAAGCGAACGTACGTTATCTCGCCCGCTGCCTCGGGCCGGAAGGCACGCGTGTCAACGGCATCTCGGCGGGCCCGATCCGCACGCTCGCCGCGTCGGGCGTCAGCAATTTCCGCAAGATGCTTGAGCACGTCGAAGAAGCGGCACCGATGCGCCGCAACGTCACCATTGAAGACGTCGGCAACGTCGCCGCTTTCCTGTGCTCGGATCTTGCCGCCGGTGTCACCGGCGAGATCACCTACGTCGACTCGGGGTACAGCATTCTCGGGATGACCGGCATCTGATCCTGCGCAAGGCACCAATAAAAAGGGCACCGCACGGTGCCCTTTTTATTGCCTGACCCGATGAGATCAGAGACGGTCTTCGTGGACCACGATATCCACGCGTTTGCGCAACGCGTCGCGCAGAGCCTCGTTGTCGCTGGTCGACAAGCCCGTCTTCAGACTGTCCCGCGCAGTAGTGCGCGCGGCAGCGTCCACGTTCTTGACGTCGGCATCGATGACGGACGTCAGTTCGATCAGCGCATAACGTTGATCGCCGCCCTGCACCTGCGCAACGGAAGTCTTGCCCACTGCCGGACGCGGCAACTTGAAGGCTTCGGTCACAATTTTCGAATCATGCGTCATGCCGCTGCGACCGACACCTTCTGCGACGGCAACTTGCACCTTGGCCGAAGCCGCCAGCGAATCCAGCGACTCACCAGCGAGCAGGCGTTTGAACAGCCCATCGGCTTCCGCCTTCGACTGCTTGCTCTGACGTTCCGAAGCCATTGTCGCTTTCACTTCCGCCACCACGTCTTCAAACTTGCGCGGTGCACCCGGTTTGTGTTCGAGAAGGCGAATGACCACAACATGATTCTGTCCGATTTCAATCGGCTCACTGTTGTTCCGCTCGACCAGAACAACATCGGAGAACGCCGCATCGCGCACTTTCGGGTAGACGGCAATGCCGCCGCCGAAATCACGATCAAACAATGGCGTCTTCTGCACTGTGGCTTCAAGTGCCTTCGCTGTCGATTCGAGCGCGCCCGGCGTAGCGAAACTTTCATCGACGAGGTCGTTGAAGCGCTCACCGAACAGGTGCTCGCGCTCACTTGTCGCATACTCCGTTTCCAACTCGCCACGAACTTCTTCGAACGGACGGAAATTGGCAGCACGTGCTTCACGTACCGTGATCAGGTGATAGCCCTGATCCGTCTGAATCGGCTCTGACACCGCACCAATTTCCAGTCCGAACACGGCATCTTCAAACGCCGGTTCAAATGATCCGGTCTTCTCGATCCAGCCGAGATCACCACCGGAGTCCTTGGAACCAGCATCGTCGGACGACGCGCGCGCGACCGCATCAAATGCAGCGCCAGCGCGAATCTTGGCAAGCAACTCGCCAGCTTTACGGATTGCGGCTTTCTGCGCATCGGCATCAGCACCGGTCTCGACTGAAACGAGGATATGCGAGATCAGGCGCTGGTCACCGGTACCGAAACGAGTGGCTTTCTGCTGTTCGTAGGTATCGCGCAACATCGCTTCGTCGACCGGCGGCACCACGAGCGTGGCCGCATTCAATTCGACATACTCGACCGAAACCTGTTCTTTCGAAGCAAATTTCGCGATGTTCTTCTGGAAATGCGCCTTGGCTTCGTCGTCGCTGAGCTGATCCGCGTTCACGACATTG
>JAYUXS010000533.1:0-6035 GCA_043752845.1 Lysobacterales bacterium
TTCGGTGCCAGGGCGAGCGTTGAGGCCGCGCACATAGACGAGACCGAGTTGCGTCGTGCGCAACCGCGTTTCCTCGTTGCCGACGACGTAAGGCAATGCGTCGGCATCGGCCTCGGTCAGTACGCGCGTGTGCTCGAGGAACGCTTCGAGCTCATCGAGCGGGATCGGACCGACGGCGCGGCGTCCACCCATATCGCGGACTCGCGGGGAAAGCTTGTCGTTGCTGGGGCGTTCGCCCGCACGGCCTTTGGTCAGCATCGGTCGGCCATCGACGTAGATCAGCGAAAGCACGTCACCTGGATAAATCAGGTGCGGATTCTTGATCTGGTCGTTGGCCTGCCAAACTTCCGGCCATTGCCAGGGATTATTGAGAAAGCGACCGGAAATGCCCCACAACGTGTCACCTTCGACGACGGTGTAGGAGTCCGGGTGATCGGCGCGCAAGTCGTCTGCATCAAGCGCAAAACTGGATGCGCTGAACAGGATTGACGCAAACACTGCAAGCGTTCGTTTAAGCATGGCGGCTAAGCCCCTGATTTGTCGAGGACTGCCCGGAGTGTATCCCAATTCCATCCGGGATAAAATGCGCCCCCGTCACGCACATTGATCGAGGCTGCATCGGCCTCCATAACTGTCCCTCAGGAGAACTCCATTGAGCAAACTCAACATTCTTGAATTCCCCGACGCGCGCCTGCGCACGGTCGCGACGCCGGTCGAACACTTCGACAGCAAGTTGCAGACCCTGATCGATGACCTGTTCGAGACCATGTATGCCGCGCCCGGCATTGGTCTGGCGGCCACCCAGGTCGACGTGCACAAGCAGCTCGTCGTGATGGATGTTTCCGATGACAAGACGCAGCCGATGGTGCTGATCAACCCGCGCATCACGCATCGCGACGGCGAACAGGTCTATCAGGAAGGTTGTCTGTCGGTGCCCGGCATTTATGCCGACGTGACGCGCGCCAACAGCGTGCGTATCGAAGCCTTGAACCGCCAAGGCGAGCCCTTCAGCATTGATGCCGACGGACTGCTCGCCGTGTGCATCCAGCACGAGCTGGATCATCTGGCCGGCAAGGTGTTCGTCGACTATCTGTCGCCGCTGAAGCGCGACATGGTGCGCAAGAAGCTCGCGAAACAGGCGCGTGAGCGTGCCACGTCCAAGACCCACGCGGTGCCGGACCGCGAGCACTCGCTTTGACCCGCATCGTGTTCGCGGGAACGCCGGAATTCGCCGTGCCCTGTCTCGACGCGGCGTCGGCGAGTGGACATGAAGTGGTCGCCGTGTACACGCAACCGGACCGTCCCGCTGGTCGCGGACGCCAGCTCGCTGCGAGCCCGGTCAAGCAGCGCGCGCTGGCGCACGGCTTCGCCATCGAGCAACCCGAGAACTTCAAATCGATCGAGATTCGTGCGCGTCTCGCGAGTTACCGCCCCGACTTGATGGTCGTGGTCGCCTACGGGCTGATTTTGTCGCAAAAGGTGCTGGATCTGCCGACCCACGGTTGCTGGAACGTGCATGCGTCGCTGCTGCCGCGCTGGCGCGGTGCTGCACCGATCCAGCGCGCGATCGCAGCCGGCGATGTCCGAACCGGGGTGTGTCTGATGCAGATGGAGAAAGGGCTTGATACCGGTCCGGTGTTGTTGCGTTCGGAGCTGTCGATCGCGCCTGATGAAACCGGCGGCAGTCTGCATGACCGGCTCGCCGCACTTGGCGCTGAACTCGTCCGTGAAGGCTTGCAGCGTTTCGCCGACCGCACCTTGCCGATCGCAAAACCGCAATCCGAAGACGGTGTCGCCTACGCCCACAAGCTCGACAAGCGCGAGGCGGTGCTCGATCTCGCACGTCCCGCGGATGAATTGGAACGGCTGGTGCGCGCATTCAATCCCTGGCCGGTGGCGGAAATGCTGCTCGCAGGGGAACGCGTTCGCGTGCACGCCGCGCAGGCATTGGACGAGACCGTGACGCAAGCGCCCGGCGCGATCTTGCGTGCTACCCGCGACGGCATCGATGTCGCCACCGGTCACGGCCTCTTGCGCCTGACGCAGTTGCAACGCGATGGCGGCCGCGTGTTGGGCGCCCATGAATACTTGAACGCCCGCCAAGACCTGCGGCGACCATGAAGCGCCCGCTGCCGATCCGTGCTGTCGCGGCGCAGGCCCTCGCACAATTGCGGCGCGGCGGCGCATCGCTGACCGAATTGCTGGCCGATGCCGACAGCGGCATCCAAGACGCGCGCGATCGTGCCCAGTTGCGCGCCATTCTTTACGCCAGTTTGCGCGGCATCTACCGCTACGAGGCATTGCTTGCACAATTGTTGTCGCGGCCACTGCCGCGCAAGCACGACGCCGTCGACGCGTTGCTGATCACCGGACTGGCTCAGCTCGAACTCGGAATCGATGCGCCCTATGCGGTCGTCGATGCCAGCGTCAGTGCCGCGCGTGCGCTCGGCGAAACCAATCTTGCCGGATTGGTGAACGCGATCCTGCGTCGCTTCCAGCGCGAACGCGCGGTACTCGCGGCGGCCTTGCCGGCGACGCCGGAAATCGCGCACAACCATCCGACGTGGCTGATCAACCGCATCAACCGCGACTGGCCCGACGCCGCCACGGCGATGTTTGCTGCCAACAATGCGCAGGCACCGACCTGGCTGCGGGTGAATCGACGCAAGCGCAAACGCGAAGAACTGCAGAAGTTGTTGGCGGCACACGGCATCGGTGTGGACGTGCACGACCATCTGCCGGATGCGCTGCGGGTCGATCAATCGATCGATGTCACGCAGTTGCCGGGCTTTGCCGAGGGTGAGTTTTCGGTGCAGGACGGCGCTGCGCAACTCTCGGTGGATCTGTTGGACCTGATGCCGGGGCTGCGGGTGCTCGACGCCTGTTGCGCGCCCGGCGGCAAGCTCGCGCATGTCGCGGAACGCGCACCGGATTTGGCGATGCTGATGGGTGTCGACATCGACCCGGGCCGCATCAAACGTACCCAGAAGGGATTAACGCGACTCGGGCTGACAGCTGAGCTTCGGGCGCTGGATCTGCTGCGCTTTGCCGCGAATACGCCGTTCCGGTTCGACCGCATCCTGCTCGACGCACCGTGTTCGGGCACCGGCGTGATCCGCCGCCATCCGGATATCCGACTGTTGCGGCGTGAGCGCGACATCGACCCCCTGCGCGCCACGCAGGCACAGTTGCTGGATGCGCTTTGGCCTTTGCTGGCTGCAGGCGGAAGGCTAGTCTATGCAACCTGTTCGGTGCTCCGGGATGAAAACGACGACCAAATCGCAGCCTTCATCGATCGTCGTCGCGATGCCGTTGCGCTCGATGTCGTGCCGTCGTGGTTCGGTCGCGCCCAGGCGCATGGCCGACAGAACCTGGTCGGACAGGATGGCTGCGACGGTTTCTATTACGCGGTGCTGGCTCGTCGCGCTTAGTCTGCTGCTCGTCGGCTGCGGCGGCGATCCGCAAGGCTCGTCGATTCGCGCTGCGCGCCTTTCCGATACGCAACTGCAGCTCGATCTCGATCTGCGTTTCACCGCGATGCAACTGGATGCCGTCGACCAGGGCATTCCATTGCAGTTGGCGATCACCGGTGCCGGCACACAACGCCGGGTTATCGAGCTGCGTTACCGGCCGCTTGCGCGCCAGTATGAGTGGCGCTTTCTCGACGAGCCCGCGCCGCGTCTTTACGCAAGCCGCGCGCGTCTGCTCGCCGCGCTCGATCGCATCGTCATCGACGATGTGCGCGGCGACGCCGGAAAGGTCCGCGTTGCCCTGATCAGCAGTGCGCTGCCGGCGCCGTTGCGCTTGCCGGCCCTGGTCGACGCACGTTGGCAATTGGCCACGTCCGCACGTGAGTGGCGTCGATGATGCGCCGCGTCGGTTGGTGGATGTTGCCGGCGTTGTGCATCATCGCCTTGCTGGTCGCGGCGCTGTGGCTGGCCGCGGACGCTGAGAGCGCCGAGAGCCAGCTTGGCGCGGCCTATAGTTGGTTGTTCGGCGCTTCAGCGGTCGCAGTTGCGGTGCTGGTCGTGGCGATCGCGCGCGCCTTGTGGCGACTTGCGCGTGAACGTGTGGCCGCACAGCCGGGATCGCGCTTGAATGTCCGTCTGGCGATGTTGCTCGGTTTCATCGCCTTGCCGCCGACGCTGCTGGTGTCGGCGTTCGCGATGCGCTTTCTCGATGTCGGCATCGACTCCTGGTTCCGTGTCGATCTGGAAGCAGCCCATCACGCAGCGCGCGACCTCGGTGCGCAGGTACTGCGGCGTGAAGAGCGGCTGACGATGGCGCGACTCACGGCGCTTGCGAACGAGATCGCCGCGGATCCGCTCGTCGATGTCCAGGCGCAGTTCGATCGGACGCTCGAAGCCGCGCCCGAACTCGGAGCGAACCTCGCCAGCTTCGACAATGCCGGCAACCTCGAGGCGCAGGCCTTCAGCACGTCGGTCATCACCCAGCCACCGCAACCGGATGACGCACTGCGTCTGCAGGTGCGTGAAGCCGGCCGTATCGTGCAGACGCTGACCCTCGCCGACGCGCTGGTGGTGCGCGCCCTGCTGAGTTTCACCGACAGCAACGGCGGCGGTCACCTGCTGCAATGGATCGAGCCTTTGCCGCCCGAGCTCGCGCCGCAACTGGCGCTGCTCGAGAACAGCGCCATCGACTACGCGCAACTGCGCTTCCAGCGCGACGCACTGAAGACCAGCTATGGGCTGATTCTCGGTTTCGTCACCTTGCTGGCCCTGCTTGCGAGTCTGCTCGCAGCACTCGCGGCGACGCGGCGGCTGACGCAGCCGATCGCGATGCTGGCGCAGGCGACGGCAGCGATCGGCGAGGGACGCTTTGGCGATCAGGTACCGGTGCCCTCGGGTGACGAACTCGGTGCGCTGACCGGTGCCTTCAATCGCATGAGTCGCGACCTCGCCGAACTGGATGCGCGCGAGCAAGCCAGCCGTAGCGAATCCGAGCAGGCGCGCGCGCATCTCGCGGCGGTGTTGTCGCGACTTTCCGCGGGCGTAATCAGCATCGATGGCGAAGCGGTGGTGACCGCGAACGGCGCCGCCGCCGAATTGCTCGGTTGCCGTCCCGATGCGCTGACGGCGCAGACGTTCGACGTAGCGGCGCAGGCTTCGACAGCGGCGCAACTGATCATCGCGCTGTTGCGCGGCAAGCTGGCCGAAGCGCGCGCTGAATGGCGCGAGGAGCTGCGCGTTCCAGGCAGCGCACCTGCCGACGCGCCGCGCGCGCTGCTGCTGCGGGCCGTGCGCTTGACCGAACAGACGCAGCGCTTTGTCGTGATCATCGACGACATGACCCTGATCGCACAGGCGCAACGCGAATCAGCTTGGGCGGAAGTGGCACGGCGTCTGGCGCACGAGATCAAGAATCCGTTGACGCCGATCCGCCTCGCCGCCGAGCGCATGCAGCATCGCTTCCAGGGCAAGCTCGACCCCGCTGACGCGCAGGTGCTGGAGCGCGCGACGCAGACCATCGTCGCCCAGGTCGATGCCCTCAAAAGTCTGGTGAATGCCTTTGGCGACTATGCCAATCCGCTGCGTACCGAGCTACGTCCGCTCAAGCTCGACGCCTTGGTCAACGAAGTGCTCGATTTGTACGAAGCCAGCGACCAGTGTCGCATCGCGCGGCAGATCGACACGGGCTTGCCGGCGCTGTACGGCAATCGCGAACGCCTGCGCCAGCTGCTGATCAACCTGCTCGCGAACGCCGTAGAGGCCGGCGGCCATGGCGTTGCCGTCGACGTGCGCTTGGAGCGCGTGGCCGAGGGCGTGGAACTGGTCGTCCGCGATCATGGCCCCGGTCTGCCGGAGGCCTTCGACGGACGCTGGTTCGAGCCGTACATGAGCAGCAAGCCGAAAGGTGGCGGGCTCGGGCTTGCGATGGTGCAGAAAATCGCAGAAGAACATGGCGGTCGCATCTCGGCCGCGAACGCGGTCGGCGGCGGCGCGCGCTTCGTGTTGTGGCTGCCCGTGTCGACTCGGGCCGACGCCGGAACACATTGATGTCTCGACCCTCGCGCG
>JAYUXS010000534.1:0-2535 GCA_043752845.1 Lysobacterales bacterium
GGATTTCACGCTACGCCGTCGCCACGCGCCTTCAGGACGAACAGACCGATCGCATCGACGCGCGTTCGCTGCTGGTCGGCGGCAGTGCGATCGCACGCGGCCATCACTGGTATGCGCAGGCTTCGGTCAACTGGCTGGAGGGCAGCTTTCTGATCGGCGTGACGCGTGAAGGTGAAGCGCGTCAGGACTCGCGCGTGGTCTATCCCGAACTGCGCTACGAGCGTGTTCTGGCCGAAGATCGCGTACGCCCCGAGCGCGGTGCTTCGCTCGATGTGCGTTTGCTCGCGGCCAGTGATGCGGTGCTCAGCGATGTCTCGATGCTGCAGGCACGGGCAACGATCAAGGGCATCCGCAGCATCGGCATCGGCGCGCGCCTGCTCGGCCAGATCAGTCTCGGGGCAACGCAGACCGATGACTTCGATCGGCTGCCGCCGGAGCTGCGCTTTTTCGCCGGTGGCGATCGCAGCGTGCGTGGTTACGGCTATCAGACGCTGGGCGATCGAGATGAAGATGGGATCGCCATTGGTGGACGTTATCTCGCGACCGTGTCGCTTGAGTACGAACGCGATGTGCGTCCGGGTTGGAGTGCTGCCGGCTTCATTGATGCCGGCGATGTCTGGTCGCGCGAGAAGTTTGATTTGGCCTACGGTGCCGGTGTGGGTGCGCGCTGGCAGTCGCCGGTGGGACCGATCCGCATCGACATCGCCCGCGGCTTCACCGGCCCCGAGCGCGGTTGGCAGTTGCACCTCTCGGCCGGGCCAGATCTGTGAAGCGGACACGACGACTGATCGCGATGCTGGTACTGCTGTTTGCGGTGCTGGCGATCTGGCTGGTCGCAACCAACAGCGGCCTGCGCCTGCTGGTGGCGCGCCTGTTGCCGGCCGACAGCAGCGTGCAGATCGGTACAGTGCAAGGCAGCATCTGGTCGGGCGTGAGTGCCGAGAACATCGTCATCACCCGGGATGGCTTGCGGCTGCATATCGCCCACGCCAAAGCCGATGCGGCCTTGCCGTCTTTGGTGCGTGGTGCGTTGCGCCTGAACCATGTCGAACTGCGCTCGGTGCGCCTGCAATTGCGCGATCCGCCGGAAGGAAAAACACCTGCCGCACAGCCGCCGATCCTGCCCGATCTCGGCATCGCCGCGCTGACCGTGATCGATCTCGACGTGCAGCGTGACGATGAACACTGGCAAATCGATCGCATCAAAACGCGTCTGGCGATGCGCGTGCACACCCTGAGTCTCGACGCACTGAAGTTGCGCTCGCCATCGACCCGGATCGACGGTGCGCTTGCTTTCGATCTGGCGCGCGCCTTGCCGCTGTATTCGGCAAAACTGGAATTTGCCACGCGTGTCGATGCGCATCAATGGCAGGGCGTGCTCAGCGCCGCGACGGCGAATGCCGACACGCGGCTGAGCGTGGTCTTGCAACAACCGCTGCAGGCGACGCTGGCGATGACCGGCATTCGCGGCGCCGATCAGTGGTCGGCCGAGATCACCGTGCCCGAGCAGACATGGTTGGAGACGACGCCGGTCGCTGCATCGCTGAAAGCACGCGCCACCGATGGCGCCATCGCCGTGACCGGCAGCGCGCAGTTCGCGACGTGGCGGGCGCTTGCGCTTGATGTGAAGGCGAAACTTTCGCAGGACGCGCTGACCTTTCTGCCGTCCACCATGGATCTGGCAGCGCCCAAGGGTCGCATCGGTTTCTCTGGAAGCTTGCCATTTGCGACCGAGGCCGCGCTCGATCTCAAGCTGCAGACCGACGCTCTTGTTGTGGCCAACGCCGAGGCGCCGCCGCTGACGATCAGCGGTGATGTCGCGGTCTCGGGCGCGCGCGCTGCGTTGCGGATCGAGCCGGCGCTGAAGCTCGTGCGCAGTGGCTGGCCGTCCGCGAGCGTCGGCGGAGCGGTCGCGCAACAGGAAGGGCGCTGGCTGGCTGAAGATCTGCAGCTGGCTTCCGCCAGCAGCGTATTGCGACTCGACGGTGTGCTCGCGACTGTTGCGGATCCGACCAATGAACTGCGCCTGCAACTAAGCCGCTTCGATCCGGCCTTGTTGCAACCCGAGTGGCCAGGCGCGATCGACGCCGAACTGGTGTGGCGCGGCGCATGGATCGAAGGTGAAGCGGTCGGTGCGCTGCAGATCGAACGCATCGCTGGCGAATTGCGCGGACGCGACTTGCGTGGACAAGGCCAGATCGAACTGGTGACGCGCCATCTCGCCGCGACACATCTCGAACTCGACATCGGCGCGACGACCTTGCGCTTGGCGCGCAGCGACGCCACAGCGCAGTTCGTGTTCGCGTTGCAATCGCCGAATCTCGATGACCTGGTTCCCGGTTGGCGTGGCAGCCTGACCTTGTCGGCGGCGGGCGACGAGACCTGGCAGGGCGAGTTCGATGCCACCGGCTTGGAGATGGGTGGTCTGGCGATGGCGCATGCCCACGCCAAAGCCAGTTTCGGTACCGGTACGCAGGCGCCGCTGAACTTGAATGCAGACATCTCCGGTCTGGTCATGGGTGAACGGCGCGTTGA
>JAYUXS010000535.1:0-2531 GCA_043752845.1 Lysobacterales bacterium
CATCGACGCCGCGAGCTGCCTGCTGCACGCCTCCGACGCCGCGGTGCAAGTGGCGCTGGAAGCCATCCAGACCCTCGGCGGCAACGGCTACATCAACGAATACCCGACCGGGCGCCTGCTGCGTGATGCAAAACTCTACGAAATCGGTGCCGGCACCAACGAAATCCGGCAAATGCTGATCGGCCGCGAGTTGTTCGAGGGTCGCGGCTGATCCAGAACGCGACCGGACGCAATTCAACCTGTTTCGACGAACCATCTACTTCCGTTTTCATCCGGGACTGGTATGTTCGTCGAATACGTCGAACCGAATCGAGGCTTCCAGTATGGATGAGTTGTTCGCACCCGAAGACACCGCACCGGTGCAGCCGTGGAAGGTGATGATCGTCGACGACGAGCCCGAGGTGCATAACGTCACCCGGCTGGTACTTTCAAACTTCCGCTTTGAGCAACGTCCGCTGCAATTCCTGCAAGCCTATTCGGCCAAGGAAGCGCGTGGCTTGATCGAGAAGCATCCGGATACGTCGGTAATGCTGCTCGATGTCGTGATGGAAAGCGATCAGGCTGGACTCGATCTGGTCAAGGTGATTCGCAACGAATTCGGCAATCGCTTCGTGCGCATCGTTTTGCGCACCGGCCAGCCTGGCCAGGCGCCCGAACAGGACGTGATCGCGAACTACGACATCAACGATTACAAGGAAAAGACCGAACTCACGGCGCAAAAGCTGTCGACGATGATGTATGCGACGCTGCGCGCGCACCGCGACATCATGACCATCGAAGCGAACAAGCGCGGCCTGGAACGCGTCATTGAAGCTTCAGCCAAGATATTCACGCATCAGCACAGCCACGAATTCGCGAGCGCGGTGCTCGGCCAGTTGACGACACTGGTCGGCGTGGAGCGTGGTGCGCTGTATTGCAAGGTGCCGCGCCCGGCCGCTCATACGCCGGAACATTTCCTGATTGCTGCAGCGAACGGCGACTACTCGCGTTTCATCGACAACAATGCCGATGAGCGCCTGCCGCCGCGCATCGTCGATTCGCTGAAAGACGCCTATTCGCGCAAAAAGCATGTGTTCAACAAGGATCACTACGTTCTGCATTTCACCGACAGCCATCGCACCGAAAGCCTGCTCTATGTCGGCGAAACCTGGGATCTGTCACCGCTCGACATGAAATTGGTCGAGGTGTTCTGCACCAATGTGTCGATCGCGTTCGAAAACCTGCACCTGCAGCGCGAGATGTTCGATTCGCAGGTCGAGATCGTCACCCTGCTCGCTGGTGTCGCCGAAAGCCGGTCAAAGGACACGCTCAATCATGTGAAGCGCGTGGGCCATCTCGCCGACCTGTTGGCTGAGGCTTACGGCCTGGAAAACCGTGCCCGCGAAATGCTCCGCTATGCCGCACCCTTGCACGACATCGGCAAGATCGGCATTCCCGACGCCGTACTCAACAAGCCCGGTTCGCATTCGCCCGAGGAAACCGGCGTCATGCAGACGCACGCCCGCATCGGCGCGCAATGGCTGGCGGCGTCGCGGCTGCCTTTGCTGCAACTCGCAGCGATCATCGCCGAGGACCACCACGAGAACTGGGACGGCTCGGGCTATCCGCGCGGGCTCAAAGGCGACGAGATCTCGATCGGTGGACGCATCACCGCGCTCGCCGATGTCTTCGACGCGCTCGGCAGCAAGCGTTGCTACAAGGAGGCCTGGAGTGCCGATGACATCCGCCAGTTCATCAGCAATCAGACCGGCCTGAAGTTCGATCCGCGCCTGGTGCAGTTGCTGTTCGACAACTGGGAACGCGCCGAACAGATCCGCGTGCGTTTCCCGGATTGATTCTCACTGCCTCGGAAACGCGTCAGATTTCGACGCGATTGTCGTCGGCACCGATCGGAACGCGAAGCACGAAACACACGCCCTGCCCGGGTTCGCTGTCGCAAGTGACGGCACCACGAAGCATTTGCGTCACCAGGTTGTAGACGATGTGCATGCCGAGCCCGGACCCACCCTGTCCGCGCTTGGTGGTGAAGAACGGTTCGAAGATTCGCGCTTTCACCGCTGCCGCCATGCCGACACCGTTGTCCCGGTATTCGAGCACCAGTTGGTCGCCATCCAATCGTGCGTCGATGCGCACGACACCGCACTCGACGCCTTCGAATCCGTGCACCAGCGAATTCAGCACCAGATTGACGATGACCTGGTAGAGCGCACCGGGATAGGTATTGACCACGATCGAGGCGTCGCAGGCGACCCGCACTTCATGCTTGGTGCGCTTCAGGCGCGGGTGCAGCGAGGTCAGGATTTCGTCGAGATATCCCGCAAGCTCGATCATGCGTCGCTGCTCGCTCGACTGATCCACCGAAACCTGCTTGAAACTCTTGACCAGGTGGTCGGCACGCTTGAGGTTGCGCAGGATCAGCGCCGAGCTGTCAGACGCCGTCGCAAGATAGCCATCCAGATCGGCTTTTTTCAGCGTACCTTCCAGCACCAGACCCTGTACGCGCTTTGATTCGGTTTCCAGGTGCGACGCGG
>JAYUXS010000536.1:0-2527 GCA_043752845.1 Lysobacterales bacterium
GCCTCACACGCGCGCTGCGGCGTGAAATCGGCCACACCCGCGGTGGCTGTCCGTATACCAAGTTCATGTGCCTGAATTCGGGTTCGGAATCGGTCTCGCTGGCCGGCCGCATCGCCGACGTCAATACGAAGCTGATGACCGATCCGGGCGCGCCGCATGCCGGGTGGAAGGTCAAGCGCATTGCCGTCAAGGGCGCTTTCCATGGTCGCACCGAATTGCCGATGTTGTATTCGGATTCCTCGCGCAAGGCTTATGCCACGCACCTCGCGAGCTTCAAGCATCACGAGAACAGCATCATCACCATTGAGCCGTATGACGTCGGTGCCCTGACCCGTGCGTTTGAGGAAGCCGAGCGCAACCAGTGGCACATCGAAGCGATGTTCATGGAGCCGGTGATGGGCGAAGGCAACCCGGGCCGCGCCGTGCCGGCCGCGTTCTACGCCGCCGCACGCGAACTGACGAAGAAGCACCACACCCTGCTGCTGATGGATTCGATCCAGGCCGGCCTGCGTACCACTGGCCATCAGTCGGTCGTCGACTATCCGGGCTACGAAGGTCTGGAAGCGCCGGACATGGAAACCTATTCGAAGGCGCTGAATGCCGGTCAATATCCTTTGTCGGTACTGGCCGTGAACGAACGCGCCGCGAACCTGTATCGCAAGGGCATCTACGGCAACACCATGACCACGAATCCGCGCGCCATGGACGTCGCCAGCTGCGTGCTGGCCGCACTCACGCCGGAACTTCGCGCGAACATCCAGAACCGCGGTCGCGAGTTCATCGAAAGATTCGAGAAGCTGGCCAAGGAACTGCCCGGCCTGATCAGCAATGTGCAAGGCACCGGCCTGCTGTTCTCGGCCGAGTTGTCGGCCGACTTCAAGTGCTACGGCACCGGCAGCACCGAGGAATACATGCGCGAACGCGGTTACGGCGTGATCCACGGCGGCACCAACTCGCTGCGCTTCACCCCGCCGTTCACCGTGACCGGTGAAGAAGTCGACTTGATCATCAGCGGCGTGCGCGATGCGCTGCTCAACGGTCCGCGCATCAGTGTCGAGGTGCCGAAGGCTGTCGCGGCGTGATGGCAACGAGAGGCACACGATGAGCCTGCGTCGCCGCCTCGCCGAGTTCGGTTTCGAATCGAACGACGATTACACGTTCCAGATCGAGTGTTTGATGCGCGCAGAAGTGCCGCATCTGCGCACGTTGCAGATCGCGGGCGAGTCGGGTCGGCGCAAGACCGCGCTTGCCAACGCGCTGGCCCAGGCGCTCGATTTTCCGCGACTGCTCTATCACGACTTTTCGCAACCGGAACCGCCGCCGGCGCCGATCGTGATCACCACGCACGAAGACGGCACCTCCAGCGACGGTCCGCATGAAGAGCCTCCGACCGCGTTCGAACGCGCAGTGACCGAAGTCTGCGCGTTCAGCGAAGGCGAGCGGTCGGTGCTGATCCTCGATCAGCTGCAGATGGCCGACTTCCACGACCAGACGCGGTTGTTCCAGTTCATCCAGACGCATCTGTGGAGCACGAGCGCCGGCAGCGTCAAGGCCAATGCGAAACAGCTGCTGCTGATCTTGATTTCCGAGGATGTGCTGTATCACCCGCTGGCGCATGTCAGCTATCGCATCTGGGCGGATGCTTCCGGCGGTCGCTTCGATTATCGTCCGGAAGATTTTGGGCTGGGGCTCGATGCGCGCGACATGTTCGCGGCGTTCGCGGTGCTGTTCGACGCGCTCGGCGCGATCCCCACCAGCAGCGAATTGCGCAAGTTGCTGACCGACGCGCTGGCGAACGCGCGCACCGAAGAACATCTGCGCCATTGCATCTTCGGCTGGATGGAACATGTCGACCGCGCGCGCCTGTTCGCGCCGGCGCTGACGCCGCTGGTGCACGAAGCGGTGATGGCGATCAACCACTACCAGGGCATGGATCACATCGAGATCGAATAGGCAGTTGTTCTGCGCTGCGCAATCGAAACATCTTGCAAACCCGTGAACTGTGTCGCTACTTCCGGTCGGTTGCCCATCGAGGGCAACACCACGCAATCACACTCTGGGGAGAGCAAATGATTCAGCGTCCTTCGACCGCATCACGCGGCCTGGGAACACTCGTGTTGTCGATCACTGCCGCGCTCGCGGTGGGTTCGGCTCACGCCAAGTTATTGGCGCTGCTGGCGTTCTGGCAGGCACGACTGGCTGGCCAGCCGCTGCCAACGGCCGCAATCGATGATCTCGCCCATGCTGTCGATAGCGAGCATCCCTTCGTCGTTGCGCGCCGAAGCGTGGTCGGCACAAGCAACGCGCCAACTGTCCACCAGAACTGGCGCAAATCCCGCGGTCGCCCAAGCACCCGATCCCGGCAAAATCTCGCGCCGCTCGATTTCGTCGTCGAGGCGCATGTCAGGGTTAGTCCCTCAGTGTCGTATCTTCTTGCAAACCGGTCATTCCGATGGGTTCAGGAGTTCGACATGCAACGCACGCTCTGTTCAATCGCCCTGATCGGTGCCGCTTTGATTTGCCCCAC
>JAYUXS010000537.1:0-6011 GCA_043752845.1 Lysobacterales bacterium
TGAGCACGTCGCGCAGGTAGGCGTGCGGATCGTGGCCGTTGGCTTTTGCGGTCTGGATCAGGCTCATGAGGTTGGCGGTGCGGTGGCCCATGTCTTCGGATCCGATGAAGAGCCAGTTCTTGCGTCCGAGTGCCACGGGGCGGATGGCGTTCTCGACCGGGTTGTTGTCGATCGGGAAGCGGCCGTCGTCGAGGTAGGCGATGAACGCGGGTTTTCTGCGCAGCAGATAATCGACCGCGTTGGCGGTGGCCGAGGCGCTGTTGATGCTCGGGCGCAATCGGGTGAGCCAGGCGAAGAGTTGCTCGATGCGTGGCCGCGCATGTCGTTCGCGGTGATCCTTACGCGCGCTGGCGTCGAATGATTTGGCTTCGCCTTCGACCACGTAGAGATCGGCGATGGCGGTGATCATGCCCGGCCTGTTCAGCGGCGTGATCCTGGCGCAGGAACGCGAAGGCGGCCTGCTCAAACTCAAACGCGCACTGCCGCTGCCGCCGGGCGCGAGCATCGTCGCCAAGGTGCTGATGGCGATGGGTATCGCTGCACTCGCGTTGACCCTGGTCGTCATTGCTGCGCTCGCGGCCGGCAAGCTCACGATTTCGTTGACACAGGTGATGGTGATCTGGATCGTGCTGATCATCGGCACAATTCCGTTCTCGGCGATCGGGCTGCTGATCGGCGCGCTCGCCTCGGGCTCGGCCGCGCCGGCTTATGGCAATCTCGTGTTCCTGCCGATGATCTGGCTGTCCGGCCTGTTCATTCCACTGCCGGAATCGCTGAAGCAGTGGGTCATCGTGTGGCCGGCGTTTCATCTGAACCAGCTCGCGCTCGGCCTTGCTGGCGTCAAGCAGTTCACCTTCATCCCGCCGGCCCTGGCTGCGGGTGTGCTGATCGGCGTGACCGTGTTGTTTGGCGGACTCGCGATCCGGCGTCTCGCGCGCGTCGGATGACGTCGCTGCCCACGCCGAAGTACTGTGCACGCCATGGTTGATGCGGAAGCGTTCGGCAAACTGGAACTCGAGCTGCGCCGCGGCGTGGTGGTGCTCGCGACGCTGTCGCAACTGCGCGCGCCACGTTACGGCTACGAGCTGCGCCAGGCGCTGGCCGAGCAGGGCATGCCGATCGAAGAAGGCACGCTGTATCCGCTGCTGCGTCGGCTGGAAACGCAGGGCCTGCTGAGCAGCGAGTGGAAAACCGACGTCGGTTCGCCGCGCCGCTACTACGCCCTGAACAGCGAAGGTCGCAAGTTGCTGAAGAAGCTCACCCATTCCTGGCAAGGCATGAATGACACGATGACTCGACTGCTGAAAGAGGACGGCGCATGAACGCGCATGAGGTGATCGACGCCTATGTCACCGACGTCGCCGTGCAGTTGCCGCGTCGGCAACGCAACGATGTCGCGTTCGAGCTGCGCGCGCTGTTGACCGAAGAACTGCAGGGCAAGGCCGAAGCGACCGGGCGCCATGCCGATGCCGAGATGGCCATCGCGTTCCTGAACGCATTTGGCCGGCCCGAGGACGTGGCTGCCCGTTACCGGCCAACGCTGAGCGTCATCGATCCTGCGGACGGGTACGCCTTCCTGCGCGCAACCATCATCGGACTCACCATCATCTGGTCACTCGGGTTGTTGCAGCTGCTGGGTCAACCGATCGATTCCGGATCGGATCTGTTGCGCGCGCTCGGCCACTGGTGGACGGGCACGGTCATTGCCTCGTTGTGGTGGCCCGGCGTATTGGTCGTCGGCTTCGGTCTGGCGGCATGGTCGCGCCGACGCTGGCCGCAAAGCGCAGCGTGGCAGCCGCGCGCCGCCGATCGCATCCATGGCGGGCGCGCGACGATGGTGCTGGCATTGATCGGCATCCTGTGCGGACTGTTCGTGCTGCTCGATCCGCGCTGGGTGCTTGATGTCATCTGGGGCGGTCGCGCGGCACCGGCGGCGTATCAGGCGCTCACCTACACCGAAACCTTCCGCAACCGTCAGGCGCCGTGGCTGCTGGCGCTGCTTCTGCTGAATGTGCCGATATACCTCACCGTCATCGTGATCGGTCGCTGGACCGCCGGCATCCGCCGCATCGAAACCCTGTTCGCCTTCGTCACCTGCGCCGCCCTCGTCTGGACCGTCGTCGACGGCCCGGTGTTCATGGCCGCGACCAGCGACAAGACAGTCAAGTTTTTCCTGGTGCTGATCGTCGCGTTCACGCTGATCCACTTCGGCGTGCAATGGCATCGTCGGGTCAAGCCCGCGCCGGGCTGAACCTCGAATGCGGCGAACCTCAAATCATCATTTGCCAATCGACACACGAGATCAGCCCACCCATGCAGCAATCCATCGCCCATATAGCGCTCGTTGTCCGCGACTATGACGAAGCGCTCGATTTCTATGTCGGCAAGCTCGGTTTCCGCCTCGTCGAAGACA
Organism: Lysobacterales bacterium; assembly: GCA_043752845.1. Classification (GTDB taxonomy): domain Bacteria; phylum Pseudomonadota; class Gammaproteobacteria; order Xanthomonadales; family Ahniellaceae; genus JADKHK01. The sequence continues at coordinate 2,414 of JAYUXS010000537.1, forward strand.
GTTACCAACCCGAGCAGGACAAACGCTGGGTGGTGATCGCGCCGCCGGGCGCTTCCCGCACTTCGCTGTTGCTGGCGCGCGCGTCGAATCCTGAGCAGGCGGCCTTTATCGGCAACCAGGCTGGAGGCCGTGTGTTCCTGTTCCTGCAGACCGACGATTTCTGGCGCGACTACCAGCGCATGCTGGCGCTCGGCATCCATTTCGTGCGCGCGCCGATGGAGGCACCTTACGGCACCGTCGCGGTGTTCGAGGACCTGTACGGCACGCGTTGGGACTTGTTGCAGTACAAGGCCGCCTCCAGTTCAGAACCATTGTTCTGAGCAACGCAATCACGTCTGGACCGATGGCGACGGCTTCTTCTTCCAGTTCCTGCAGGCGAAACCGGACACGTTTCCGTAAGAGTGTCATGGTGCCGGCATGAACCATCTCGGCTTCGGCGCGAACTCGGCGGAACAGGTGCATGCGGTGCGCGCTTCCATGCAGGCGGCGGGATTCGAAGTACCCGAGATCCAGCATCTGAAAGGCGCGACCGCGCTGTTCATGAAGGATCCGGACGGCATTCGCTTCGAAGTCACGCACTATCCGCCCGGTATGCCGGTGGTGGATTGAGCGACCCGGCCGACAGTCCGAAATCACCGGGCAAATGGGAAAACGCACACGATCTCGCGCCGATCAATCCGTGCGCGGCGCCACCGACGGCTGGCTCAATACCGACTAAGGTATGCCCCTTCTGTACAAAACCCCACCGAGAGGAAGGCGCATGAACATCCGAATCAGCAACAAGACGACCGGGGCCGTGCTCGGCAACATCGGCAAGGACGAACTGCAATTCCTGATCGACAAACTCGAAGAGGAGTCGTCGCATGACACCGACTACTTCATCGACTTGGCGACGGTCGACATCCTCGAAGAGGCCGGCGGCAGTGCAGCGCTAATCGACCTGCTGCGCGGCGCGGTCGGCGACTCCGAAGGCATCGACATCGCGTGGGAAAGCACCTGACGCATTCGAGACTCGGTGCTTTGGGCAGGTGATGTTCTAGTCGGTACGCAACGCTGCGATCGGATCGAGATCTGCGGCTTGGCGTGCCGGATAGACACCGAAGGCGAGTCCGGTGAGTGCGCAGACCAGGGTCGCGAGCAACACCGGGATCGGTGCCCAGCCGACCGCCCAGCCCGCAAGCCAGGCGATCGCGTAGGCGAGCACGCCACCGAACAGCAGACCGAGCAAGGCACCGACACCGCAGATCAACGCCGCCTCGCGCATGAATTGCTGGATCACGTCATGACGGCGCGCACCGAGCGCGCGCAGCAGACCGATTTCGCGTTTTCGCTCGAGCACATTCGCAAGCATGATGTTCATGATGCCGATGCCGCCAACCAGCAGACTGACGCCGGCGATGGCCGCCATGACCACGCGGAAAATGCGCTGCGTCGCCTGGTGCTGTTGATACAACTGCGCCGGCACGATCAGCGAATAGTCCTTCTGTCCGGAATGGCGCTGGTCGAGCAGGGCCGAGAGCACACGTGAACCGCCGACAATGTTCACCGGATCGTCGAGTTGCACCAGAAAGCGGTCGATCTCGTCTTCCATCGGCTGGAAGCGCAGACGCGCGAGCGCGGAGGCCAGCGGCACGAAGATGCGATTGCTCTCAAGCCCGAGTTGCACGCCTTCGAACTGGTCCTTGCTCAGATCGCGATCGGTGAGCACACCGATCACCTCGAACCAGACGTGGTTGACCTTGACCAGTTCACCGACCGCGTCGCGACCCGGGAACAGCTTCTGTGCAGCCTGATGTCCGATCACCGCGACGGCGGCGAGGCGATCATCGTCTTCCAGATTGAATACGCGGCCGCTTTTGACAGTGAGCGAAGACAGCGCGAAATATTCCGGCGTCACGCCGCTCGCGACCGCATCCGAGTTCGCATATTCGCTCTGCACCGAATGCGTTTTGATCGCTTTCTCGGCGGCAAAACCGGTTGCGCCGGGCACCACTTCCATCGATGCTTCGGCGTCGGCGCGGGTCAGACCAAGGCTGCGCGCACGCATCTCGCGCAGCGCTTCCTGGTCCGGTGGCGATTCGGTTTTCGCGATCAGGTTGCGCAGCCCCAAACCTTCGACCAGCTTCAGCGCTTCCTGGCGCGAACCCTCACCGACACCCTGCATCGCAACGATCGAACCGACGCCGAAAATCAGGCCGAGCAGGGTCAGCAAGGTGCGCAGGCGTCGTCGCCACAATTCCTCGACCGCCTCGCGCCAATGCGTGCCGAAGCGGTGACCGATGCCATCCAACAGCTTGCTCATCCGACTCTCCGCATGCCGCCGCCACCGCGTCCGCCGCGCGCGCCATCACCGGCCGGGGCCGAAAATCGCTTGGCGTCCGGATCTGCGGCATTCGCGGCCGGCGTCAACACCACGGCGTCGCCGGCTTTCAATCCCTTCAACACTTCGCTGCGTGCGGTGCCGCGCGCGCCAAGTGTGACTTCGCGTTTTTCCAGCTTGCTGCCCACGCGCACTTCGACGAAGGTCTTGCCGCCGTCGGCAATCAAGGCCACGTTCGGCACCGTCAACCCCTTTACGGATTCACCGGTGAACACTTCCGCGGCCATGCCCTGACCGGGAACGAGCTTGAACTTTGCAACCGCATCCGCAGGAATCTGCGCCTTCATCAGCAGGTACTTGACCGGGTTCTGGCGACTGCGCGACTGCGCCGCGCCAGCCACCCAGCTGACTTCGCTGACGAATTCCTGATCGGGTCGGCCGAGCGCGTGCATCTTCACGCGCGAACCGACCTTCACGCCCTGCGCGTCCAGTTGCGTGAGCGCGAATTGCACTTCCAGCGAAGACAACTCCGGCAAGGCGCCAAATTCCTGCGCCGCCCACATGCTGGCGCCGACCTTCGGCTTCTCGCCGCCCCAGTCGGCATTCAAGACGAACACGCCGTCATTCGGCGCGCGCAATTCCAGCGCTGCGACATCCTCGCGTCGGCGTTTCGCGTTCAAGTCGTAGGTGGCACGCTGCGAATCGAGCACCGCGAGTTCCGCACCGCCGCGTACGCCGGTCTGCTCACGCTGCCACTCCAGCGTCTTGTGCTTGAAGCCGAGAAAAGCGGCGTCTTGCACGGCGTCGAGAATCTCGTTGCGCGCGAACATGCCGAGATCGGCATCGGCGTATCGTTCGGCGATGCCGAGATCGACATCAACCTTGGCGATTTCGGCACCGACCTTGTCAGTCGCCGCCGACAACTCGATTTCCTTGCCCATGCGCGCCAGCACGTTGCGGCGCAGATCGAGTTCGGCCTTGGTCAGCTCGAGTTCGCCCTGCGGCGCGATGAAGCGCGCGATCAGTTCGCCCTTCTTCACCTGCGAGCCTTCGGGCACCATCCATTCCAGCTGCCGTTGCGACCAGCCCTGGCCCGGCACCGTCAACGGCGTCGCCTTGGATGAGCGCACTTCCCCGGCTGCGGCCACGCGCAAGTTCATCGCCGCGTCCTGCAGCACTTCCACTGGCGCATCTTGCGCCGGGTCATTGCCGCAGGCGACGAGCGCGACCAGGGGCAATACCAGCATCCATTTCATTGCCGTCTCTCCGCAAGGTTGA
>JAYUXS010000538.1:0-5990 GCA_043752845.1 Lysobacterales bacterium
CAATCCGCCACGTTCAAAGCGACCGTGATCGAGAGTGGATTGCTGGCGTATTGGCAAGCGGAAGGATTCCCGCCGCAATGCCGCGCAATCGGTCGCAATGATTTCATCTGCGACAAGGCCAGCCCATGAACCTGTTTGCTGAACTCAAGCGCCGCAAGGTCTTCAAGGTGGGCGGCGCCTATCTCGTCGTGGCCTGGCTGGCCGTGCAGGTGGCGTCGATCGCGTTCCCTGCATTCGATGCGCCGTCATGGGCCCTGCGTGTGTTCATCCTGGTGTGCATGCTGGGCTTCCCGCTGGCACTGGTGATGACCTGGATCTTCGACGTCACGCCCGAAGGCATGAAGGCCGACGCCAGCCCCTCCGGCAACAAGCGGGTATTCGCCGCTGCCGGAATCCTGATTGCATTGGCGTTGGGCTGGTATCTCTACGGCCAGCCGTCGTTTCGAAAAGGCGATGTAGCCACACCCGTGGCGGCAGAGCCGAACGCCATCGCGGTGCTGCCGTTCGCCAACATGAGCGGCAAGGCGGATGAGGACTACTTCTCCGATGGCATGACCGAGGAGTTGCTCAACGTTCTGGCCAAGGTGCCGAAACTGCAGGTCGTGGCAAGAACCTCGGTATTCCAGTTCAAGGGCCGTGGCGGTGACGTGCGCGACATCGGCCGCAAGCTCGGCGTCAGTCATATCGTCGAGGGCAGCATCCGCCGCGATGGCGACCAGGTACGCATCACTGCGCAGTTGGTGCGGGTGTCCGACGGCTTTCACGTCTGGTCGGAAACCTATGAGCGCAAGCTCGACAGCGTATTCGCCCTGCAGGACGAGATCGCGGCACGCATCGGCGACGCGCTCAAGCTGTCGCTCGGCGTCGACGCACCGGCCGCAGCGCGTACGGCGATCGCTCCCGATGCCTATGACCAATACCTCAAGGGGCGTGCACTGCTGCGCAAGCGCACCGACCTGCCCGCCGCGATCGTGCATCTGCGCTCGGCGGTGGCCAAGGCACCCGGCTTTGCGGCAGGCTGGTCGTCGCTGTCGCTGGCCTGCGAAGTAAGTTTTTGGTACTCGCAGACGACCATGACCGAGCAAACGGAACTGATCGCTTGCGCTGCCGATGCCGCCGAACGCGCGGCCGCGATCGATCTGGATGCGGCGGCCAGCGAGCACGCGCTCGCCAATCTCGCGCGTATGCGCTTCCGCTACGCCGACGCCGAACGCCACTATCTGCGCGCGATACAGATCGACCCGGGCTACCCCGACGTGCGCGAGGATTACGCCGAAATGCTGTATGCCGTCGGCCGCCTGGCTGACTTCGAAATCGCGGCGCGACAGTTGGTGCGGCTGGATCCCTACTTCATCGTCGGCTGGACGCGCATGCGCGATCTCGCCGTGGCGTTCGACCGCCGCGCCGACGTCGAAGAAGCAGCGCGACAAGCCATCGCCATTTCTCCGAACAGCCGGTTCGCCTGGCTGGTTGCGCTCGAGTATCCGCTGGCCTACGGACGCATCGACGAGGCGCGTGCCGCGCTCGCGCAAATTCAGGCGCGCGGACAGAAGAACATGCAGTACACGGCAGTGTTGTTGCCCTGGGCCTTGGGCGATCGGGACATCGACCCGGGCCAGCTGAGCGCCGCGATGGCGGAAGCGCCTCCAGGCGCGGTAAGGCCGTTCATCGTCGCCCGACGCGACGTGGCCGCCTACAACGCCTACAACGAGACCGCCGGCCCGATTATCCAAGCCTATTACTTCGCAGGTCTCTACACGAGCAAACCGGCCGGACACTCGATGCTGCGCTACCCGCTGGTGAAGGCGAAGTTGGTCGAGTACGGCTTCGTCGCGTACTGGCGCGAGAAGGGTTGGCCGAGCGGATGCCGACCACTGGGTGATACCGATTTCGAATGCGGCGTCGATGCCGTCACGGCACCCTGACCATGCGCCTGCTCGCCGAACTGCGCCGTCGCAACGTCATCCGTATGGCCGGGTTGTATCTGGTCGGTGCGTGGTTGATCACCCAAGTGGCCGCGACCTTGTTGCCGGTATTCGAGGCGCCGGCGTGGGTGATGAAGTCGCTGGTCGGATTGCTCGCGCTGGGCTTTGTGCCGGCGCTGGTGTTCGCGTGGATCTACGAGCTGACGCCCGAGGGGATCAAACGCGATGCCGAAGTCGCGCCGGAGCAGTCGATTGCGCCGCAAACCGCGAAGCGCATGGATCGGATGATCTTCATCGTGCTGCTGCTGGCCTTGCTGTTTTTCGGGGTCGACAAATTCCTGCTGGCACCGAGCCGCGAATTGGCGCTGGTCGCGAAAACCACTGCCGCGGTCAAGGCCGAAGTCGCGGTGACGACCACCGCAATGCCCGAAAACATCGACTCGCGCTCGATCGCCGTGCTGCCCTTCGTCAACATGAGCAACGACGCCGACAACGCCTATTTCTCCGACGGCATTTCGGAAGAACTGTTGAATGTGCTGGCCAAGGTGGAAGGGCTCGGAGTCGCGTCACGCACCTCGTCGTTCGCCTACAAGGGATCAAAGCTCGGCAGCGCGGCGATCGCGAGTGAATTGAAGGTCGCGCACATTCTCGAAGGCAGCGTGCGCAAGTCGGGCAATCAGGTGCGCATCACCGCGCAGTTGATCGATGCGGCAAACGACCGCCACCTGTGGTCGGAAACCTTCGACCGCGAACTGACCGATATTTTCAAGATCCAGGACGAAATCGCGAACGCCATCGTCGTCGCCTTGCGGGTCAAGCTCGATGCATCGGGTGCGCCGCAAAAAGTGTTGGTGCGCGCCGATACCGACAACATGCCGGCCTACGAGTTGTATTTGAAGGCGCGCGAGTTGTTCATCGCGCGCAAAGAATTGCCGGAGTCGGTGCATCTGTTCGAACGCTCGGTTGAGATGGATCCAACCTTTGCGCGCGGCTGGGAAGGGCTGGCCGCAGTGAGCGCGGTGGCGCCGAGCTGGGGCGAGACCGATCGCGATTACACGGCGCTGGCTGCGCTTGCTGCGGAACGCGCGCTGGAACTGGACCCGACCCTGTCGATGCCCTGGGCGGTCAAGGCGCAGATCCTGCAGGGGCAGTGGCCGGCCGACTACGGCGCGCAACTCGCCGGTTACGACAAGGCCGTCGTCGCCGATCCGAGGAACGCGACCGCCTTCCTGTGGCGCGGCATCGCCTGGATCCGACTGGGCTACTTCGAGCGCGCCATCGCCGACTTCGACCGCGCGATCGCTCTGGAACCTGGCTATCTCAATGCCATCCGGCACAAGGCCTTGGCCTTGCTGTTTGCCGGCAAGGAAGACGAAGCCTTCGCCCTGTACGACAGCGGCATCGCCAAGGGCTTCGTGAGCAGCCGAACCGAGAATTTCATCGCGCCGCTGTACGCGCATGGCCGTCGCAGCGAGGCGATGTTGCTGATGGGCGTCGGCACGATGGCGCCGGAGTTGCGCGAGGCCTTGCTGTTGAAGCTGGACCACCCCGAAGCCCCGCTCGCCGACCTCCGCGCGCTGGTCCAACGCCACGCCAAGGACCCGGAAGTGAATCTGGCCACGGGTAACCTCTCCTTGCCGCATGTTTACTTGTGGCTGGGCGACTACGACAGTGTCGGTGGCACCGACGACCGGGTCACGAGCACCATCATCGCTTGGGATCGTTACCCCGCCTCGTTCCGCAATTCGCCCGGCATGAAACGCAAGCTGACCAACATGGGCGTCGTTGCGTATTGGCGCACGCACGAATTCCCGCCGCAGTGCCGTACTGTTGGCAGCGATGACTTCACTTGTGATTGAACGAGCGGATGCATCTTGTCGCCAAATTGCGCGGCCACAACGACTTCCGAATGCTGGCTGCTGTTAGCATCCGTGCATGTGATGCACATGCAAACAGGTGAACCCGATGACCGTCATGATTCAAGTTCGGCATGTACCAGAACAGGTTCATCGCGTGCTGAAAACACGTTCTGCATTGGCTGGCAAGAGCTTGAGCGATCTGATCCTGGCTCAGCTTGAAGTCATGGCGGCATTGCCATCGCCGGAAGAGTTGAAGCTGCGCTTGCAGGCAGCGAAACCCTTCGCGATGAAAGCGAGCTCGGCGGCGATGATTCGAAAAGAACGCGATCGCCGCTGACGCGTCAAGATGAGCCGGATCCTTGTGGTGGACGCATCGATCGTGGTCGATCTGCTGGGCCGATTTCGCCCTGAACCGATCGAGCGCCTGCTGTTTGCTTCTGGCACCGTGTTGGCGGCACCGGCATTGTTGGATATCGAGGTGCTTCAAGCACTGCGTCGCCTTGATTTGCAGGGTGCCATTCCGAGTGATAGCCATGTGCTGGAGATGTTGCAATCGCTGCCGATTCGCCGTTATCCGCACGATGTGTTGTTGGCGGGCATCTGGTCGCTGCGCCATAACATCAGCGCCTACGACGCGAGCTATGTCGTGCTTGCGCGCCTTCTGAACGCAACCTTGGTCACACGCGACCTGAAACTCGCAAAGTGCCCTGATCTCGCGATCACAATGGCATCGCCATGAACCTGATTGCCGAGCTGCGCCGCCGCAACGTCATCCGCATGGCCGGGTTGTACCTGGTCGGTGCATGGTTGATCACGCAGGTGGCCGCCACGTTGTTGCCGGTGTTCGAAGCGCCGACGTGGGTGATGAAGGCGCTCGTAGCCTTGCTCGCCGTTGGGTTCGTTGCCGCACTCGTGTTCGCCTGGGTGTTCGAGTTGACGCCGGATGGTTTGAAGCGCGACGACGAAGTCGCGCCAGAGCAGTCAATCGCGCCGCAGACGGCGAAGCGCATGGACAGGATGATCGTCGCCGGTTTGATCGCGGTAATCACATTGCTGGCGATCGAGCGCGTCTGGTTTGCGCAGCACGACGTGCCTGCCGCGGCTGTCATTGCGACGGAAGCCGTGGTCTCCAAGCCGCGCACGTTGGTTGCGACGACTGTCAATCCCAAGTCAATTGCTGTGCTGGCCTTCGCCAACATGAGTGCCGACAAGGACAACGAGTATTTCTCTGACGGGATCGCAGAGGAGATTCTGAATGCGCTGGCGCAAATCGATGATCTGAAGGTGGCGGGTCGTACCTCGTCCTTTCACTTCAAGGGCCGCAACGAGAATCTGCAGACCATCGGCGCCACGCTCGGCGTCGCGCACGTGCTTGAAGGTTCGGTGCGCAAGCAGGGCGACAAGGTGCGCATCACCGCGCAGTTGATTCGCGTCGACGACGGCTTCCATGTCTGGTCCGAAACCTACGACGGCAATCTGGTCGACGTGTTCGCGCTGCAGGAACAGATCGCCCGCGCCATCACCGATGAACTGAAGGTGGTTCTGGTCGGCGCGCAGCAGCAGCGGCTGGTGCCGGTCGCGACCACGAATGCGGAGGCCTACGCGCTGTACCTGCGCGCCACCTCGATCTTCGATCGGCGCGACGGCCCAAGTTTCCCCGATGCAGTCGCAGCGCTGGAACAGGCGATTGCACTCGACCCGAAATTCGCGCGCGCGCACTCGCGCCTCGCGGCCCTGCATGTCGTGATGGGCTCCTTTGGCGGCGTCGAGTTGGCGAAAATGCATCGGCGCGTGTTGCAGCATGCGAACGATGCGCTGGCGCTGGATCCGACCTTGGCGGAGCCGCATGCAGCGATGGGGCTGTCGTATGGCAAGCAGCGTGGCGGTCTGATCCAGCAACGCGAAGAACTCGACCGCGCCGTGCAACGGGATCCGGACGACGTCACCAGCAATTTCTGGTCCGGGCTGAGCCTGCTCATGACGGGCTACCGTGAAAAAGGGCTCTCCCAGATTGAACACGCGCTGGCGATCGACGCGATGATGCCGAACGTGGTGCGTTGGCGTGGCATCGTGTTTCTGTACGACAACGATCTCGACCGCGCCGAAGAATTCCTGACGCGTGCGCGGTCCAGTGGGCTGTTCGTGGCCAACCGCGAACTGTCGGAAATTGCGTATGCGCGCGGTGATGTCGACAAGGCGATTCGCC
>JAYUXS010000539.1:0-2510 GCA_043752845.1 Lysobacterales bacterium
CGCGTCGTCTATCAGGAACTCACACGCATCGACGAGGCGATTCGCGACGGCAGCTTTGGGCGTCATCCGGTGTTCCAGTCGTTGTTCGATACCGTGAAGCAGAAAAAAAACACGCTGCATGTGTTCGCTTTGATTTCGCCAGGCGGCGTGCATTCGCACGAGGATCATGTGCTCGCGTTTCTCGATGCGGCCGCTACCGCCGGTGTCGCGTCGGTCGCGGTGCATGCGTTTACCGATGGCCGCGACACACCACCGAAGAGCGCTGGCGATTCGCTGCGGAAGCTCGATGCCGCCTGCCGCGCCCATGGCAATGCGCGCATCGCCAGCGTCATCGGCCGCTATTACGCGATGGATCGCGACAATCGCTGGGAACGCGTCGCGCCCGCTTATCGTGCGATCACCGAAGGCGAAGCCGAACACCATGCGGCCGATGCGCTTGCGGCATTGGACGCGTCCTATGCGCGCGGCGAGAACGACGAGTTCGTCAAACCGACGGTGATCGCCGGTGGCGCGAAATTCGCCGACGGCGATGCCGTCCTGTTCCTGAATTTCCGCGCCGATCGCGCCCGCGAACTGACGCGCGCGTTCGTGCGCGAGGATTTCGACGGCTTCGTGCGACCGCGCAAGATCGACTTGAGTGCGTACGTCACGCTCACCGAATACGCCGCCGACTTGCCGGTCAGCACGGTCGTCTATCCGCCGCAGAGCATGGTCAATACCTTGCCGGAAGTGATCGCGGCGCGGGGTCTGAAGCAGTTGCGCATCGCCGAAACCGAGAAATACGCGCACGTCACCTTCTTCCTCAACGGCGGTCGCGAGGACGCGTTTCCCGGCGAGGAACGCCTGCTGATTCCATCGCCGCGCGTCGCCACCTACGACTTGCAGCCGGAAATGAGTTGTCCAGAACTGACGGCCAAGCTGACCGCGGCAATCCGCAGCAACGTGTTCGACCTGATCGTCTGCAATATCGCGAATCCGGACATGGTCGGGCACACCGGCATCTTCGCGGCGGCGATTCAGGCTGCGGAAGCGGTCGACGTGGCGCTCGGCGCCATCCGCAGCGCGATCGAGGACGTGGGCGGCGTGATGCTGGTCACCGCTGATCACGGCAATCTGGAACTGATGCGTGATCCGGACACCGGCGAGCCGCATACCCAGCACACCGTCGGGCCGGTGCCGCTGGTGCTGGTCGGTCGAGTTGCCCAGCTGCACACGGGTTCGTTGTGCGATCTGGCACCGACCATTCTTGATCTGCTCGCGCTGGAAAAACCGACGGAAATGACCGGACAGTCGCTGCTGGTCGGAGCGCACTGAGTGCGGCGATGGGCCTGGATCGCGCTGTTCGGCGTCGGCGAGTTGCTGGCGACGCCGATCGCGCAGCGTGAAGCCGAGGCCGCCGCCAAGCTTGAAGCCTTGCGTGCCGACATCGCCAAGCTGGCTGCGGATCACGCCGCCATCAATGCGCAACGCGACGAAGGTGTCGCGGCGCTGCGCACGATCGACACCGACATCGGCACGACCGCACGCCGCTTGCGCGCGCTTCAGGCTGGCATCGAATTGCAGAACGCTGCACTGGCTGTGCGCGAGGCGGAACGGGTCGCGCTCACTGCGACGCTGCGCAGCAGCCGCGCAACGCTGGCGAAAATGCTGCGCTCGGTCTACACCATCGGTCGTGGCGAATCCTTGAAAGCATTGCTGGCGCGTGACCGCATCAGCGACAGCGGTCGGGCACTCGCGTATTACCGGTACCTGCAACGTGATCGTCTGCAGCAGGTGCAACGGCTGGTCGCGCATCTCGCTGCGATTGCCGAGATCGAGCGCGTGATCGTCGCAGCACGCGGCAAACTCGTCGAGGAAAAGGCGCATGCTGCTGCAACGTCAACGAAGCTCGATGCGGAGCGTTCGCGTCGTGAATCGGTCCTGACCGAAGTCGATGCGCAGTTGCAGGAAGGCCAGACCCGGCTCGCCGCGCTCGGTCGCGACGAACAGGATCTGCTGCGTCTGCTTGAGGAATTGCGCGACATCTTCGCCGACATTCCGAAGCAGCTCGATGCTGCGAAGCCTTTTGCCACCCTGCGCGGCCGACTTGCGCGCCCGCACGCGGCCGGCGTCAGCGTCGCCTTTGGTGATGAAATCGGCACCGGTCGCACCAGCGAGGGCTGGCTGCTCGCCGCGAATGCCGGCGACGAGGTACGCGCCGTCGCCCACGGTCGTGTCGCGTTTGCGGATTGGCTCAAGGGGTTCGGCTTGCTGGTGATCCTCGATCACGGCGACGGCTACCTCAGTCTTTACGCGCAGAACGAGGCCCTGCTCAAGGACGTCGGCGACTGGGTTGAGGCCGGTGCCACGATCGCCACAACCGGCGCCAGTGGCGGCGCGGCGCAGCCCGGCCTGTATTTCGAGCTGCGCCATCAAGGCAAGCCGCTCGATCCGAAGCCGTGGTTCGGGCGCTGACGGCAGCGGTCCTTAGCCCATCAGTCATGTTCACAGTATGACGAACATCGTTATAC
>JAYUXS010000540.1:0-2506 GCA_043752845.1 Lysobacterales bacterium
ACCGCTGGCCGATGCGTGTCCAGCGTGCTGCCGCGTTGCAGCGCCAGGCGACCATGGTCGAGCATCACCAGATGATGGCCAGCGGGTGCGACATAAACATGTCCGGCTTGCGGTGATTCGTCGCCATCGACCAGATGCGCCGGCAGGCCACAGACGCTCTGCAGCCAATCACTGAAGCCCTGCGTGTATTCGGCATCGATGTGTTGCACCACCAGCACCGCCGCCAACAGCGGTCGCGGCAGCGCATTCAGCAATTGCCGGATCGCTGCCGGTCCACCGGTGGAGGCGCCGATAGCGATCAACGGCGTGCGCGAGGAATTCGTCGCGACCGGCGTCGGCTTGCTGCGCGTGAACGGTGCCAGGCCACGATGCAGGCGTTCCAATTGCGCCAGGAAGTGCCGGGCGCCATGCAGTTCGCCGCTGTCGTCGATGGTCGGCGGGGCGAGCACCATGGCCTTGCTGTTGACCACTGCCTGATAAACCGCATCAAGTTCGCTGGCCTCAGCCAGCACCGCGACGTGGATGCCGCGCTTTGGCAGTTCCGCTGCCACCGCCGCCACCTGTTCGCAGGCGGCACTGAGGAGTGCGAGTCGCGGTGACGAGCCGCTGATCGCAGCGCGCAATGCGTCGAGATCAGCGGCATAGGCATCGACGGTGAATGCGCTGTGCAACAAGCTGCGGCGAATCGCTTCGCGTTGCAGGCGGCTTGGACTCGCGACCAGCAGATGCATCAGCCTTCCCCTGCTGCGCCGATCAGATCCTCGACTGCAGCGAGGAAGCGATCGTCGTCGAAATCGCTCTTGGTCAGGTATCGGTCGGCACGCACTTCCATGCCGCGCGCGAAATCCTCGGGACGATCGCGATAGGACACAATGATCACCGGCAGATTGCGCAGACGTGATTCCTGACGCACCGAACGCGTCAGCGCAATGCCGTCCAGTCGCGGCATATCGACGTCGGTCACCATCAAATCGAATTCGCTGTGTTGCAATGTCAGCCATGCGTCCTCGCCATCGATTGCGACCTCGACCTCGTAGCCGGCCGCAGCCAGCAATTGTCGCTCCAGTTCACGCACGCTGATCGAGTCGTCGACCACCAGCACGCGCTTGCTGCGCCCGCGCACTCCTTCGCCGCTGACCGCGCGCGCGACCACACGCCGTCGCGGATCGAATGCTGACCGCAACAGATCATCGACATCAAGCACCACGACCGGCGCACCATCGGCCGTAAGCGCTACCGACGCGACATCGGCAATGCGCCCGAGGCGGCGATCGAGTGGAAGCGTCGCCAGATCCACTTCGCCGACGATGGCGTCGACGACACAGCCGATTGGACGTCCGTATTGTTCGAAGACGACGATGCTGACCGTTTCGCGATACCGGGTGCGGCCGAAGTCAAGTTGCTCGGACAGCGCGATCAGGCCGATGTTGCGACCGTCGAGTGGCAGATAGCGCAGGCCACCGTCCTGCACCAGGGCACGCGGCGATACACGCACGACGCGGCTGACGCGGGTCAGCGCGAACGCACACAGTTCAACGTCGACCTCAACCAGCAGGGCGCGCAAGATGGCGCGTGAAATCGGCACCTGCAGTTCGAAGCGGGTACCGGTACCGAAGCGCGACTCGATGCGCACAGTGCCATCGAGTTCATGCACCATCTGGCGCACCGCATCGAGCCCGACACCACGACCGCTGGTTTCGGTGACTTGTTCGCGCGTCGTGAATCCCGACGCGAACAGCGATTCGTGCAAGTTTTCGGGGTCGAGGCGTGCGGCGAGATCGGCATCAAGGTGGCCGCCTTCAACGAGGCGGCGGCGCACCCGTTCCGGGTCGACGCCGGCACCGTCGTCCGCCACTTCGATCAGCAATAATCCGCCGCGATAGCTGGCGTGGAGGGTGATCAATCCTTCTGCGGGCTTGCCGCTCGCCGCGCGTACGGCCGGTGCTTCGATGCCGTGGTCGAGCGCATTGCGCAACAGATGCGTGAGCGCCGCATCGATTGCGAGCAGCACATCACGATCGACATTGAGTCGCTCGCCGTCGATGTGAAGTCGCGCCTGTTTGCCGAGTTGGCGGGCGAGGTCACGCACCAACCGCGGATAACCGTTGGCCAGATCGGCAAATGGCCGCAAACGCGTTCCGGTCGCGGCGTTCAGCAGACGTGAATTCAACTGGTGCGCGCCGCGCGTGAAGGCTGAAAACTCGTCGGTACTTTCGGTCAGCTCCTGACGCGCCTGATCAAGACGATTGCGCAGGCTGTTGAGTTCGCCGCCAACACTTGTACGACGCAACGAAATGGCATTGCGCTGCAGGATCTCGTCGAATTGGCGGCGCACCGCCGTGAGCTGACGGCGCAGTCTTTGCTGCCGCGCGGCGAAGCCATCGAGACGATGACTCTCGACGCTTGCGGTACTGGCGAGACTGATCAGGTGGCTGATCTGGCTGGCGCGCACACGCAGCACCGGGTCGTCTTCGCTGCTGTTGGCACCGCCGTCGCCCGCTGAGTG
>JAYUXS010000541.1:0-5970 GCA_043752845.1 Lysobacterales bacterium
CGCTCCTACAATTTCGACGCGAGGCATCTGTACGCCACGGGTCACGCCGGCAAGAAATTCTCGCTGTAACGCAATACCTGTGGGTCCCGACTCATGAGCCGCATCGGTTCCAGCAACGCCTGCGCCACCAGCAGTCGGTCGAACGGATCCTGATGATGCGCCGGCAGCCGCGCAACGGCAGCGGCATGCTCCGGCTCGACCGGCAGGAAGCGATAGCCGGCTTTCCGGAACCAGGCGATCGCCTGTTCGCCATCGATTAGCATGTCGCCGCGTCCAAGCCCATGTTTGATGGAAATTTCCCAGACGGTCGCGGCGCTGATCCAGATGGTTGCGTTCGCCGAACCGATCGCCTCCCTGGCCTGTTGCGAGAGCCGCGGGCTATCCACCAGCGCCCACAAGGCGACGTGGGTGTCGAGCAGGACATTCACGCCGCATCCTCACCGTGGAACAAGCGCGCAACCTCGGCGTTGTGAGCGTCGATGTCGTCGGGCACCGTGAACTTACCCTTGGCAACCCCCAGTCGCTTGGCTGCAGTCGCCGCCAGCATCGGTACCAACCTCGCGGCCGCACGGCCATTGCGAGCGATGACGATTTCCTTCTCCACGCCTTTCTCGATCAGATCCACCAGCTTGGACAAGGTGGACTTGGCTTCAAACATGTTGACTTGGCTCATGGCAACGCTCCGGTCAGACCATCTGGTCACCCATCTAGTCTAGTTTAGCTAACATGGTCTCGCAAAGGATCGCCCGCCGCATTCCCTTGGCGGCGAAGACAGAAACGCCTCGACCTTGCGACAGTAATGCGTAACCCGAACTCGAGCCCGCAACCGGTTGGATTTCCACCAGGAAATTCTTGACCCATCACAACCCGCCCGTCCAGACTCGCCCAATAGTCCGACGATCCCGTCGGAGAGTTGGCGCTAAGCCTCATGCTCGGTTCCACCGCAAGCAAAGCAAGATGCACCATCTGCGGCCGCGAACTGCTACGGCCGGATGATCCCCTGTCAGGCGATTGCGGAGGGGATTGCTGGGGATGCATCGGCGAGATTGAGGCAGAGCTCGGTTGGGAGCCGTCACTCGAGTTCGTAAAAAAAGAATTCGAGCTTGGGCTTAGACCTAGCTGGGTGGAGCGCACGAAGTAGGCGATGAGGCCTCTCAAGAAACACCTCCCAAATATCTGATCTGGCGGTTGAGATTTTTCATCTGGGCTGCGAATCCGGAATGAGCTGCATGCCGAACTGCTTGGCGCGATACGCAAGGACGCCAGCGCATGCGTGGTTGTTGGCGCTCGATCGACGGTTCAAGAAGACGCCGCTGTCGTTGGAGCGCGCTTGCGCGCGACGCTCTGCGGCGACACGAAAAGAATCGCGCGCAAGCGCGCTCCTACGAAACCCCGCGAGGTTCCGCCATCGCGATTCACGCATCGCCATCGCAAGCCACCTTGCTCACCCGCATTCATGCGAGCAAGATCGAGGCCAGTTTTTCTAAGGCCTCGTAAGGTGCCAGGGCTTATGTCGCTGCAGCGTATAACCATTTTCGTCGAAGACGACAACGACCCCACCAACTACGAGTGGGTCGTGCAATGGCTTGAGCGATGGAAGGAGGATGCGCGTGTTGCCGACTACAGTACCGGCGGCTGGGAGCACCTTTGGGACATCGAAGCATCTGATCTAGCTGTTGCAGAGGTACCGAAGGGCTTCTTGTGTTCTAGCGTCTGGACCTCACGGCCGCGTGCTGGCGCTCACCAGGTGTCCATGGACTCCTCCCCCACGTCAACCTGATTAATCTTGGTCTGCTTCATCACGGTTGGATCAGTGCAAGCGACTATCCGTCCTCGAAGCTTGTGTTGTGCGCGCCGAAAAGATCGCGCCGCACGCGGCGCTCCTACGTCGGCGACCCGGCGAGAATCCGGCAGCGTGCTTCGCGTATTGCCTGGCCGATTTCGGGGCCGCGTAAGCCCTGCGCGAGGAAATCTTGCGCGTCGATGCGCAGGGTGGCTTGCAGTGCTTGGGCGATCACGGCGCGTGACGGATAGTCGAACGTCGAATCGGATTCGCCGGCGCGACCGAGTTTGTCGGCGGCGCAGGCGAGGGTGATTGCGTTGACGCGATCGGGCAGGCGGTAGGCATCGAGTCGTTCCAGCAGATCGACCATTGAACCTGGGCGCAATTCGTTCGCGCGATGGATGTTCAGGTGTTCGCGACAGACGACGCGCGCCAGCGCGGCCATGTCGGTCGGCACGCGCAGGCGCGCGCACAACGCTTCCAGCGGCGCGACGCCGCGCGATTCATGTTCGAGATGGCGCGGCAGCACATCGTGCGGCGTCAACGCCTTGCCGAGATCATGCGTCAACACCGCGAAGCCGACCTCGGCGTCGCCGGGTGCCAACCGCGCCGCCGCATCGAGCGTGAGTTCGAGATGCACGCCGGTATCGTATTCAGGGTGGAATTCGATGCGCTGCGGCACGCCGTAGAGCGCATCGACTTCCGGGAAAATCACCTTCAGCGCGCCACAGGCCCGCAACACGCGCACGAATACACTCGGGCGCGGCTCGGTCAGCGCTGCGCGGGTTTCCTGGAACACGCGCTCCGGCACCAGATGCGCGACTTCACCGTCGCGCACCATCTGTCGCATCAGCGCCAGCGTTTCCGGCGCGACGCGGAACCCGAGCGGCGCATAACGCGCGGCGAAACGTGCGACGCGCAGCACGCGCACCGGGTCTTCGACGAAGGCGTCGGAAACATGACGCAGCACGCGTAGCTGCAAGTCGCGAACACCATCGTAGGGGTCTACGAGCGCACCGTTCGCATCCTCGGCGATGGCATTGATGGTCAGGTCGCGGCGACGCAGGTCGTCTTCGAGCGTGACCGTGGCATCGGCGACCATTTCGAAACCACGATAGCCCGGCCCCGACTTGCGCTCGGTGCGCGCCAGCGCATGTTCGGCCTTGGTCTGCGGATGCAAGAACACCGGAAAGTCGCGGCCGACGGCCATAAACCCCAGTGCCAGCATCATGGCCGGGCTTGCACCGACGACCACGTAATCGCGATCCTTGACGGTGCGACCAAGCAGGCGGTCGCGAACGGCACCACCGACGAGATAGGTCTTCATGCGCGACCCGTGCACGTCGATATCGACACAGATTGTGTTTTACACGTCATTTTCACTTACTCCTGATCAACATCCGCGGCCATGAATCTACGCGACCCCATGCACCGACATTCTGCCCTGTACCTGTTGATGCTGCTTGCACTTGCCCCGATCACCGAAGCGGCCGAGGCGGGCCGGCTCAGGGCGACCGGCGGTCTGGTTTCGATCGAAGGAAACGCTGGCGGCGGGTTGGTGCCTTGGGCGGTGATGTCAGACTGTCCACGCGCCCGGGCTTCGACATGGTCGTCGGCGCCAGCACCACGCAGGTTCGCAACTTCAGCCTGGACAGCATCGGCTTGACGGCCTCGTGGAACGACCGTGTGGAAGTCTCGATCGCGCGACAACGCTTCACGCTGGATGCCCATCTGGTGCCGAATGGCCTCAGTCGTCACATTGATCAGACCATCGTCGGTACGAAGTTGCGCGTCGGCGGCGACTTGATTTACGGACGTGTGCCGCAACTCGCGGTTGGCGTGCTGTACAAGCAGAATCATGACGACACGTTGCCGCGTGCACTCGGCGCCAAACGCGACCACGATGTCGAAGCTTATTTCAGTGCATCCCGGCTGGTGCTCGACGGTCCTTTCGATCGCAACTGGTTGTTCAATGGCACGCTGCGCGCGACGCGCGCCAACGAAACCGGCCTGCTCGGCTTCGGCAGCGCCACGAATGATGATTTCGAGCTCGTCGGCGAAGTCTCGGCGGCGATGTTCTTCAATCCGTCATTCGCCCTCGGTGTCGAGTATCGACAGAAGCCCGATGGTCTTGAAGCGATCGGCGAGTCGGATTGGCGCGACCTGTTCCTCGCCTGGTTTCCATCGAAGCAATGGAGCATCGCGCTCGCCTATGTCGACCTCGGGACGATCGCGGCGCAGGGCCATCAGGACGGCGTATTTCTTTCGGTCAACGGGAATTGGTGATGATGAGAAGCAGCCTTGTTTTGCTGTGCGCGCTGCTGTTCGGCGATTGTGCGACCAAGCGCGAGGCGCGGTTGTATGACGCGCTCGGCGGCGCCGCCGGGGTTGAACGACTGGTCGATGCGCTGACCGCCGAATACCACAGTGATGCGAACATCGCCCCGCTGTTCGCAGCCACCGACGACGCCTATTTCAAGGCTCGCTTGCGCGAGCAGGTGTGCATGATCAGCGACGGCGACTGCGAATACACCGGCCTGTCGATGGCTGAAGCGCATTCCGGCATGGATCTGTCCGAGGCCCAGTTCAATGATTTTGTCGACGTCTCGCGCCGTGCCATGACCAAGGCAGGCTTTGCCATCGGCGTGCAAAACCGGCTGCTGGCGCGGCTCGCGCCAATGCGCGAGCAGGTGATTCACCATTAACGGCGGTTCGCGTCGACTAGGTGTCGCGCAGCACGTCGCGCACCAGTTGCACGGTCAACCGGCGCTTGCGCACCAGCGCTTCGCGATCGATGCGATCGAGCAGTGCGAGCAAGCCGCCAAGATCGCGCGGATAGCGGCGAAACAGGAAGTCGAGCACGTCGTCGCCGACGTCGATGCCGCGCGCGCGGCCACGGGCGTGGATGACGCGTCGTCGCGCGCCGTCATCGAGTGTGGTCAGGGCAAGTTGCGAAAGACTTGCAAGCCGCGAAGCGAGGTCGGGCAATGTGATCGACAGCCGGATCACCGGTGCAGACGCCGTGAACAGCAGTGCGCCACCGGCATCGCGGGTGCGGTTGAAAAGATCGAACAGGGCGACTTCAGCGGCACGGTGACCAGCGATGGCGTCGACGTCGTCAATGATGACGGTGGCGCGTGCCGCCGTTGCCGCCAGCGCCGGTTCGGCCTGGTGGCCAAGATCCGCCAGAGGCAGCAGAGCGAAGTCTGATGCGATGCTCGCAACCGCCATCACCAGATGGGTCTTGCCGGTGCCGCTGGCGCCGCTGAGCAGGAAGCCTGGCGCGGTTGGCTCAGCGGCGAAGGCGCGCAGTGCCGCCAGCAGGCCTTCATTGCCGTCATCGACAAAGCTGTCGAAGCGCGCGCCTTCGGGAAAACGCAGCGCCAGCGGAATCTGCTTGCCTGTCACGTCGGCGGATCCGATGCCTTGGTGTCGTTGCTGGCGTCTGCGACGGCAACCATTGCGCCGGTTCTGGCGCGGAAGAGATCGCTGCCCAGATAGCGGCCGCGCGCGTGCCGCAACACGACAAGCATCACCGCCGCGACCGGCAACGCCAGCAGCACGCCGAAGAAGCCGAACAACTGACCGCCGGCCAGCACGGCAAAAATCACGGCGACCGGATGCAGACCGATGCGATCACCGACCAGCCAGGGCGTGAGCACAAAACTTTCGATCACCTGGCCGACGCCGAATACCAGCAGCACGAGCGACAGGTTGATCCAGATGTCGCCACCGGAAACGATGGCCGACACGACGCCACCGCC
The DNA here is from genome assembly GCA_043752845.1 of Lysobacterales bacterium. Classification (GTDB taxonomy): domain Bacteria; phylum Pseudomonadota; class Gammaproteobacteria; order Xanthomonadales; family Ahniellaceae; genus JADKHK01. The sequence goes on from JAYUXS010000541.1 coordinate 5,548, forward strand.
AATACCGACGATCGGGCCAAGGTAGGGCACGAAGCTGACGAGTCCGGCGACAATGCCGATGAGCATGCCGAACTTCAGGCCGGCGAGCGACAGGCCGGTGGCGTATAGCGCCGCCAATGCAAACACCACGCTCATCTGTCCGCGCAGAAAGGCACCGAGTACATCGTCCGACTCACGTGCCAGTTGCACGATCGTCGGCTCAAGCGGGCGCGGCAGCAGGTCACGCAGGCGCGAAACGAGCACGTTCCAGTCGCGCATCAGATAGAACGTGATCATCGGAATCAGCAGCAGGTTGGCGATGAAGGCCAGGACCACGGCACCGGACGAAGTGATGCCACCGAGCAGCTTGGGCAACACGCGACCGATGTCGTCGAGATAGTTGCGTGCGCTGGCCAGCATGCGTCCAGGGTCGATGCTGGCGAG
>JAYUXS010000542.1:0-5970 GCA_043752845.1 Lysobacterales bacterium
CATTTTTTCCGCCGATGCAGATCGCAGCGCTGCGCGGCTTGTCGTCAGTGCCTCTAGTGCTGGGTTGGATCATCATCGCTGGCACATTGCGGCGCTTGAAGCCGGTGCGCTATTCGCTGCATCTGGTGCGCGGCGCGCTTGGCATCTTCATGCTCGCGTGCTTTGCGTATGGCTTGAAACGATTGTCACTGGCCGACAGCTACACGCTGTTCTTCATCGCCCCGCTGCTGATTACGGTGTTCGCGGCGCCGGTGCTCGGTGAAACCGTCGGACGTGCACGCTGGATCGCGATCCTCGTTGGCCTGGTCGGCGTGCTCGTGGTGCTGCGACCAACCGGCGAGGGTTATGCCACGCTCGCCGCCGCCGCGGTGCTCGGTTCCGCGGTCGCCTATGCGGTTGGTGCGGTCACGGTGCGCGTGCTGGCGCGCACCGACACGCTTGAAGCGATGATGTTCTGGATGACCAGCCTCGTTGCCGTCGGCGCCACCTTGCTGACCGGTTCCGATTGGCAGCCGGTCGGCTCGGCGCACTGGCCGGCAATCATCACCATCGGCATCACCGGTAGCGTCGCGCAGTATGCGCTGACGCGTGCCTTCCAGCTGGGCGACGCCTCGGCGATCGCGCCCTTCGAATACGCCGCACTCGCCTTCGGCATCGCGATCGACTGGTGGCTGTGGCAGGCCTTGCCGGATCGCTACGTGTTCCTCGGCGCCGCCATCATCATCGGCAGCGGCATCTATCTGATCCGCGCCGAACGCGTGCATCTGGAAGCCGAACATCCCTGAGCGCAGGCGTTATACCATTGTGCCAAACCCTCTGACGGAGCTCGTCCATGAATGATCCTCGCGCCTTGTCGCCGAATGCCACGCTTGATATTTCGATCAACAAGACCCTGCGTTCGGCCTTCATCCTGCTTGCCATCGTGCTTGGTTGCGCTGCCGCCGGCACCTTCTTCGGTCTGAGTGTTGAACTGCCGCGCATGCGCTTCATGTGGATCGTGTTCATGGCCGTGTTCATTGGCGGGCCGTTCCTGATCCGTTCGATCAAGAACATGCAAACCGCGATCCTGGTGACCTGTGCCTGGGCGGGTCTGGTCGGCATGATGATGAGCCCGATGATCGGGCATTTCCTCAGTTTTGCCGGTGGTCCGGCGATCTTGTTCAACGCGCTGGCCACGACCGCCGTCGCCTTCCTGGCGCTTTCAGGCTATGCGGTCGTCTCGCGCCGCAATTTCAACTTCCTCGGCGGATTCCTGTTTGTCGGCTTCATCCTTGCCCTGGTCGCGATCATCGCCAACATCTTTCTGCAGATCCCGGTGCTGTCGCTGACGATTTCCAGCGTGGTGGTGCTGCTGTGCTCGGCCTCGATTCTTTACAACGTCAGCCGCCTCGTGCATGACGGCGCCGACAACGCGTTGATGATCGTGGTCGAACTGTTCGCCGACATCGCGGTGATGTTCTCGCACCTGCTGAGCCTGTTCGGCTTCATGAGCAGCGACGACTGATCGCTTGCCTGCGCAAACGAAAACGCCGACGCGAGTGATCGCGTCGGCGTTTTGCTTTCTTGGAGGAGATGGAAACGCGCAACGATCAGCTGTTTGCGGCTTTTGCGGCCGGGATCAGCGGTGACGCTGAAGCAGCCTTTGCTGCCGCTTCCTTCGCGACCAGAAAATTGACCACGTCGAATACTTTCTCCAATCCGCCAGCGGACGCACCGGTGACGCGATACTTGCCGGCGACGAGCATGGTCGGCGTGCCGTCGACCTGGTAGCGCGGCACCTGCTGCTTGCTGCGGTTGATCTTGGCCTGCATTGCGAAGCTCTTCGCCGCGGCGGTGAACTGCTGCTCGGTTTTGCCGTATTTCGCATAGACCTTCGCGACATCTTCCAGCGTCTTCACGTTTTTGCGCACCCAGATGCCATCGAACACGTCTTGATGCGCTTTCCCGGCGATGCCGAGGGCTTCGGCGGCATAGTAGGCACGCGCGAACACTTCCCAGTCGGCACGACCGAACACTGCCGGCAGATAGCTGAAGCTGACATTGGCCGGCATTGCCTTGCGCCACTTTTGTACCAGCGGATTGAAGTGCGCGCAGTGGATGCAGGCGTAACTGAAGACTTCGATCACTTCGATCTTGTCACCGGCAGGTGTCGGCTGTGCCGGTGTGATCGGAAAATAATGGGTGCCGGCCTGATAGCGCTCGGGTGCGGACTGGGCACCGGTCGCGAAGGCAACGGTGGCCAGCGCGGCGGTCAGCAGCAGACGCATCAACATGGTTCAAACTCCTTGGCTTGATAAGGAAGCGGGGCGCAAGCGCCCCGCAGTCTGGTGTGGTTCGGCGGATTCAGCCTTTCGCAGCGGTCTTGCGTGCCAATGATTCCTTGGCAACGAGGAAATTGACGACGTCTAAGATCTTGTCCTGCCCGCCCGCCGAATTGCCATTGACGCGAAATTTGCCGGCAACGATGACCGTCGGTGTGCCGTCGACGCCATAGGCCGGCACCATCTGCTTGGCACGATTGATCTTCATCTCCACGCCAAAACTTGTGGTGGCATCAATGAATTGCTTTTCAGTCTTGCCGTACTTGGCGTAGACCTTGGCGACGTCTTCGAGATTGCGGATGTCGCGGCGCACATGAATGCCGTCGAACAGATCCTGGTGCGCTTTCTCGGCGATGCCGAGATCCTGCGCGGCGTAGTAGGCGCGGGCAAATACTTCCCAACTGGCGTTGAACACCGCCGGCAAGTAACTGAATGCGACGTTCGCCGGCATGGTCTGTTTCCACTTCTGCACGTTTGGCTCGAAGTGCGCGCAATGGATGCAGGCATAGCTGAACACCTCGACCACTTCGATCTTGTCACCCGAGCTGGTCGGCTGTGCCGGCTCGATCGGGTAGTAGTGGGTGCCGGATTGATACGCTTCCGGCGTTGCCTGCGCAGAGGTCGTCATCGATACAAGGGCAATGGCCGCGGCGGCAATGAGGCGGGTGAACATGATGGGCAACTCCAGAAAAAAAGGGCAGAAAAGGGTGGGCGCACGCAAGATCGACGGCGGCGATCACACCACCGCGAACGCCATGGATCGCGCTGGTAGCGGAAAAGTTCCCGATGATTTCAGGGCGTGGCTGCTGCGGGCGTCTCGGCAACGCGGGTGTGCAGGCCTTCCAGATACGACGAAAGGGCGAGAATCTCCTCGTCAGTCAGCCGTGCAGCGATTTGCGCCATCGCCGCGTAGCGCTCGTCCTTCAATTCCGCTGCGCCCGGCGCTGTCGTCCTGAAGCGTGTCAGCGACGTCGCGATGTAGCCACTGTGCTGGCCACCGACCATCGGGTAACTCGGGCCGGGCATGCCGCGACCACTTGGGCCGTGGCACGCGCCGCAAGCCGGAATGCCGCGCGTCGCGTCGCCACCGCGATACAGGCGCGCGCCGACATCGACGATGCGCAGCCCTTTGTTCGGGCTGAGTTCGTTGGCGATCTTGCTCTCGTCGGCCAAGCCAGGATTGATCTTCTGCTTGGCGAAATGGGCGCCGATGTCGCGCATGTCCTGTGCCGAGAGCGTCGCTGCGAAGCCGAGCATGATGGCATTGGCGCGCGCGCCGGACTTGTACATGGCCAACTGCTTGGCGATGTAATGCTCGTGCTGACCGGCGAGCTTCGGATACTGTGGATCGGCCGAATTGCCGTCAGACCCGTGGCAGGCAGCGCAGGCGATCGCCTTGGTTTCACCGGCCGCGGCGTCGCCCGGCTTGGCTTGGGCGAGTTCGGCCATCAGCGCACTGGTGGCCGCCATCGGATCGACCACTGGCGCCGCTGGCGCGGCTTCCGCAGTTGCTGCGACCGGCGTTGCGTCCTGCGCAAACAGCGCTGCGGACATCGAAAAAACAAGCACAGCGCAGATCAGTCGCAACTTCATGGCCATAGGCTCCATTCAATCCGAAAGCACGCCAGAGCAAACCCGGCACGCGAAGGCCGCGAAGTTTACATGACGCGCGCGGGCGATTCAGCCGGATACAGCAGCCGGCGTCCTCAGTATGCAAACTCCTTGTAGATCGGATCGACCGAGCCGTTCCAGGGGCCGTGAAAGAGTTCCAGTTTGCGTTCAGCGGGGGATTGCCCGGATTGGGCGAACTCGATCAGGGGTTCGAGGAACAGGGATTCGTCGATGCCACGGCTGTTCAACTTGGCGCGGCGTTGCAGGCCGTGCGCGGCGATTTTCAGGGATTCGAGGGCCAGATCCTGGGCGGTGCCGTTGCGAAACGGGGTCTTCAGGGCGAGCTTGGGTACGCCGTTGCGCAAGGACTCGCGTTCTTCCAGGGTGAAGCCCTTGACCAGGTCCCAGGCAGCGTCGAGTGCGGTCTGGTCATAAAGCAAGCCGACGAAATACGCCGGAAGGGCGCACAAGCGGTTCCACGGACCGCCGTCGGCCCCGCGCATTTCCAGATAGCGCTTCAGGCGCACTTCCGGGAATGCGGTCGTGAGGTGATCGTTGAAGTCTTTCAGCGACGGCTTCTCGCCTGGCAGCACGTCGAGCTTGCCGGCGAGGAAGTCCTTGAAGCTCTTGCCGCTGGCGTCAATGTAGTTGCCGTCGCGGTAGGCGAAGTACATCGGCACATCGAGGATGTAGTCGACATAGCGTTCATATCCGAAGCCCTCGTCGAACACGAAGCCGAGCATGCCGGTGCGATCCGGATCGGTGTCGCTCCAGACATTTGAGCGGAAACTCAGGAAGCCGTTCGGCTTGCCTTCGGTGAACGGCGAGTCGGCGAACAGGGCGGTGGCGATCGGCTGCAACGCCAGCGAGACGCGGAATTTCTTGACCATGTCGGCTTCCGAGCCGTAGTCCAGATTGGTCTGCACGGTGCAGGTGCGCTGCATCATGTCGAGGCCGAGCCCGCCGCGTTTCGGCATGTATTCGCGCATGATCTTGTAGCGGCCTTTCGGCATCCATGGCAGATCGTCGCGACGCCACTTCGGATTGAAACCCATGCCGAGAAAACCGAGCCCGAGAGCATCGCCGATCTGCTTGCATTCGCGTAGATGTCCGTCGACTTCACAGCAGGTCTGGTGGATGGTCTCGACTGGAGCGCCCGACAGTTCGAACTGGCCGGCGGGTTCCAGCGACACCGAGCCGAGGCCTTTGGTCAGCGCGATCGGGTTGCCGTTTTCGAGAAACGGCGTCCAGCCGAATTCGCGCACCATGCCCTCGAGCAGGGCGCGGATGCCGCGCGGACCTTCATACGGTGGCGCCTTCAGATCCTCAAGCTGGAACACGAACTTCTCGTGTTCGGTGCCGATGCGCCAATGGGCGATCGGCTTCTCGCCGCCGGCGAGGTAATCGATCATTTCTTGCCGCGACTCGATGGGCGCTGCTGCACCCTGACTTGGATTGGACACATCAGACTCCGTAAAGATCACGTGCGACAACCGCGACACGACCCGAATGCTGGCACATGCGAGGTGACGGGCGAATTGCAATGCAATGCCGGGACCAATTCAACTCAGAAGAACATGCGCAGGCCTACGCTGATGTTGCGGCCCGGCAAGGGCACCGCATCCTTGACGACCGAGGTCGCGAGCCGTGCCTCCTGATCCGTCAGGTTGTTGCCCTGCACGAATGCTTCCCAGTTGTTGTCGCTGCTGCTACTTGGAAAGGCATAACTCAAGTTGGCATTGACCATGGTGTAGCCGTCGGTCGGTGTTTCGAATGCTTCCAGATCGTCTTGCCGGGCGGTGCGCACCACGCCCAGGCCGCCGCGCCAAGCCGTGCCCTTCCAGGTGAAGTCGGCGCCGATACGCGAGGCGGGAATGCGCGGCAAATTGCCGCCATCATTGCGCTGGGCGCGCACATGGTCGCCGAACAATCGCAGATCGAACCGGCCGGCCTCGTTGTCCGCCAGGTGAAACGTCGCCTCGCCTTCAAAGCCGCGAAACGTCGCATCGGTCTGTGTCCAAATCCGGATCGGCAACTC
>JAYUXS010000543.1:0-2500 GCA_043752845.1 Lysobacterales bacterium
GAAATCGCGATCTGCAGCAAGCCGCGTCGGACCACGGCCGGCAGTTGCACGCTCGATCGCGACGCATCGTCGACCACGTTCACGAAAATGCGGCGCGCCGCCGCGGCAGCAGCGACGCGTGCGTTCGTGGCCTCGTCATCGGTAGCAGCGATGACCAGCCAAACGTCTTCCAGCCAGGATTCGTCGAAATCGCCATGCAAGGTACGTAATTGATCGGATGCGACAACGGCCGCAATTTCCGCACTGAATTCGCGGGCGCCGATGACGATCTCGGCGCCGGTGTCCCGCAATGCCGCGAGCTTGCGCACCGCCACATGCCCGGCACCGACCAGCAGCACGCGTCGTGCGGCGAGATCGGCGAACAAGGGAAACAGGCGGTGCGACATGGGAACCACGGCATCAGACAGATGCCGTGAAACTACGTGGCGATCAAATTTCGCGGAAATGACAGCCCACGATGGGCTTATGCCGGTTCGGCATAAGCATGTAAGCCTTACTCGAAGCGGGCGATTGCCACGTCGACGGCATCGGCGATCAGCTTCAGGAAGATCGTGCCGATGCCCGGGTGGAAGCGATTTGCATCATGCGAACCGATGGCGAGCATGCCGCGATGGCCGATCGGCAACAACACGGTCGAGCGCACCTTGTCGCCATGACTGGCGAACAGGAATTCGAGCTTGTCGGCGTTCAAGCGTCCACACAGCGGCTCGGCCTTGGCGAGGAATTCGCCGAAGGGTTCGAGCAAACTCGACTCGCGCGATTCGATGCGCAACCAGTCCGCGTGGAAGTGCTCCACCGGCTTGAACAAGGCCATACGCACGAAGTCGGTATGGAAGTCTTCGGTCAGGGTGGCCACCACACGCGACAGCGTGTCGCCGAGATTGCCGGCGCGCATCAGCGACAAGGTGAACGCATGCACGCGCACCATCAGCTGCTCGTTTTCCTGGGCGACCCCGATCAGATCCTGCAGGCGACGGGTGAGCGCGCGCGTCTTGTCGCGCAACACTTCCAGTTGGTAGCTCGCCAACGAGGTGCTCGAACCTTGTTGCCGCGGCAAGCTCAGCGTGAGCGCGAGATCGGGAAATTCGGCGAGGAAATCCGGGTGCCGGCGCAGATAGCCGGCGACATCGAGCGAATCGATTTCGCGGCGTTGGCTGCGATCGGTCAGGTTGCGGTCAGTGATGTTGAGATCGGTCATGGGGTCCATACGCCTTCAAAAACGTTAGCGGCCGGGCCCGTCATCCACACCGGATGACCGCGGCCGAGCCAGGAGATTTCCAGTTCGCCGCCCGGCAATTGCACCAGAACGGTCGCATCGACGCGCTGCCAGAGTTGCAGCACAGCAACTGCTGCACAGGCACCACTGCCGCAGGCCAGGGTTTCGCCCACACCGCGTTCGAACACACGCAAGCGGATGTGCCTGCGATTTAGCACCTGCGCAAAACCGACATTGACGCGATCCGGAAACAGCGGGTTTACTTCGATGCGCGCACCGAATTCAGAGACAGGCGCACACGCCACATCATCGACTTCGAGAACGGCGTGGGGATTACCCATCGACACGGCGCCGACTTCGACGACACCATCCGGCAACTGCAGCGCATAGCGATCGTTCGTCTGCGTTGCCGCGAGCGGCACCAGCGCGGCCGCGAACTGCGGCTCGCCCATGTCGATGCGCACGCGGCCGTCGTCGAGCACATGCGCGTACACGGAACCCGACGGACCGAGCAGGCGCACGTCGGCACCGGCGAAAAGTTGCCGATCCGCCAACCAGCGCACCACGCAGCGCACACCATTGCCACACTGCCCAGCGGTCGACCCGTCGGCGTTGTAGATGCCATAGCGAAACGCGAACTCGGCATCGTCGCTGCGTTCGATGGTCATGACCTGATCGCAGCCGACACCGAAGTGGCGATCCGCCAATTGCCGCGCCAGTTCAGGCGACAAGGGCGCATCGGCATCGCGGCGGTCGAGCACGACGAAGTCGTTGCCGATGCCATGCATCTTGGTAAAGCGCAGGCTCATTGCTTCGCTGCAGCCTCGGGTTGCGGCTGCGGACGCACCAGGTCGCCCTTTTGCCCACAGCCCACAAGCACGAACAACAGTGCGAGCATCGTCAACAGTTTCCGGTCAATGCGCATGTTCGCCCTCGAATCCATCAGAGGCGCGATTCTACGCGACCCTGCGGATATTCTCGTCCTTCCAATCCCAAGGCCATGCGAGCGGCCCCATGCTGAAATTCCTGTTCCTGCTGCTGAACTTCGCGAAACTCGGGCCGATTCAGAATGCCGGCGGCACCGTGATCATTTCGGTGTTCGCCTACGCCTGGCTGGTCGGTTGGCGCTACGCCGTGCGCTCATGACTACGACGGACTTTCCGGCGATTGATGGCAGCGCGCTGCGCGCGTGGCGGGAAAGCGGCCGCTACGGTGATTTCCGCGGCCATCGCGTATTTGCGCAGATCGCTGCAGATCACGCGGCCGACCATCGCCCGTGGTTGC
>JAYUXS010000544.1:0-5941 GCA_043752845.1 Lysobacterales bacterium
TCGCCTGGAACTTGAACGCCGCCCAGTCATTCTGCGCGTTGAACCACAAGGTCGGGAGCAGGCCCAGCAATCCGAGCAGCTGTGCGACCCAGAAGCGACACCACGCGCCGCAACTAGCGCACGCGGACTGATCGTCAACAGCAACAATCCGACCGGATACAGCAAGGCTGCGCGCCAATGCGTCATCCACGCCAGCGCCAGCGCCAGCGCAAACAGAAGCCAGTCACGCCAGTGGCCATCCTCCAGCGCACGATCCAGCGAACGTGCCGCAGCAACAAAAGCCAAGGTGAGTGGCGCATCTGGTGTAGCCAACTGGCCTGAGAGGACCAACAGGGGAACCGCCAACAACCACGCGGCGACGCCGCCATCTGCGGGCATTCGCTCGCGCGACCACTGCTGCAACAAAGCCACCGTGGCGACGCCGCAAAGAACAAAGCCGATGCGCAGCCCAAGCAGGTTGTCGCCGAACAAAGCGCAGCCTGCGCGCACCAGCCAAGCCGTGAGCAGCGGCAAATCCGTGTAGCTGGCGGCAAGATGCTGTCCTTCCTGCCAGTAGAAGACCTCATCACCAAATGGCGGAACCCACGCCGCGAGCAGCAGTTTCGCCACCAGCAGCATTGCGAGCAAGGCAAGGAACGAAGGGCTTGCCGGCTTAGTCAACATTGCTTCCCGGCGCTGCTCGCACCCTCTGCACATGCGTTCAGGCACGCTAGCATCGGGACTAGCGACACGGAGAAAAATCCCATGAGTTCAGAACCGCAGCGACTGGATCGCCATGATGCCACTCACGTGGCGCTGCGTGCAGCCATCGAGCAGGTGAATCAAGTCGTATTCGGCAAGCGCGCGCAGATCGATCTGGCGTTCGCATGCCTGCTCAGCGGTGGCCATTTGCTGATCGAAGACGTGCCCGGCGTCGGCAAGACCACGCTCGCGCACGCGATGGCGACGAGTCTCGGACTCAGCTATCAGCGCATCCAGTTCACCAGCGACCTGCTGCCTTCCGACATCCTCGGCGTTTCCATCTTCGATCGCGACACCGGGCAATTCCGCTTCCATGCCGGACCGATCTTTGCGCAACTGGTGTTGGCCGACGAGATCAATCGCGCCACGCCCAAGACGCAATCCGCATTGCTTGAAGCCATGGCCGAACAACAGGTCACTGCCGACGGCGAATCGCGACCGTTGCCGCAACCGTTCCTGGTGGTCGCCACCCAGAATCCGGTCGATCTCGCCGGCACCTTTCCGCTGCCGGATTCACAACTCGACCGCTTCCTGATGCGGCTGTCGCTCGGTTACCCCGACGCCGAGGGCGAACGCCAGATGCTCGCGGCCAGCGATCGCCGCGAATTGCTGACGCAACTCGGAGCACGCCTCGACAGCCCGCAATTGCTCGAAATCCGACGTCGCGTCGGGTTAGTCGTGACCAGTGCTGCCTTGATCGACTATGTCCAGCGCACGCTCGCAGCCACGCGTCAGCACGCTCAAATCCGCATCGGGCTGTCGCCGCGCGCCGGGCTGGCGTTGCTCGCAGCGGCCCGGGCCGTGGCCTTTCTGGCGGGTCGTACGTTTGCACTGCCGGAAGACGTGCAGATGGTGTTCGCAGCGGTCGCCGCCCATCGCCTGGTGCTGGCGTCCGAAGCGACGCTGACCCGTGAATCGCTGGCCATGGATGTGATCAAGACGGTGCGCGTCGATTGACATGCTGGCCACTTGGCGCGACGACTTGATGCGGTTCGCGGAACGCCGACTGCCGGCGCTGACCCGCTATCGGCAAGCGGAAGCCCTGCCGATCCGCTTGCACCCGCGGCGCGTCTACATCTTGCCGACCCGCTTCGGACTGGTGTTCGCGTTGCTGCTGTTGTCGATGCTGATCGGCGCGCTGAATTTCAACAACAATCCGGCCTTGTTGCTCACCTTGCTGGTCGCAGCGACGACGATGGTGAGCTTTCATCACTGCGTCGGGCAACTGAACAAGATCGAATTGCTCAACGTCAGTGCCGAACCGGTGCATGCCGGACAGCCGTCGCGGCTGCGCCTGACTTTGCAAGCGAACAGTCCGGTCGATCGACCGCAACTGGTGCTCGATCAGGACGATCGGGTGACGCGCTGCAGCCTGGCGGCCAATGGCAGGCAGGTAGCGGAAATCGAGGTGCCGACATCACGTCGCGGCCATCAACGCGTCGGCCGTTTCCGACTTTGGACCGAGTATCCGTTCGGCATCACCTGGGCTTGGTCCGTGTTGCACCCGGAGGCCAGCGTGCTGGTCTACGCGACGCCGGAACGCTCGGCGCCACCTTTGCCGACCGGCGATCCGCGCCAACAAGGACAGCGCCTGCGCACACCGGGCGAGGACTGGCACGGCCTGCGTGAGCACCGGGTCGGTGATCCACCGAAGCACATCGCCTGGAAGCCGAGCGCGCGTCAGGAGCGCTTGTTGGTCAAGGAATTTGCCGACCCGATCAGCGAGGCGCTGCTGCTCGACTGGTTCGATCTCGCGCTCGACAAGGAAGCACGTATTTCCAGATTGACGCGCTGGGTGTTGGATGCGCGCGAACGGCAATTGCCGTTCCGGCTTCGCCTCCCGGACGGCGTGCACGGACCCGGCAACGGCCCGGCATTCGCGGCAGTTTGCCTGCGCGAACTGGCGCTGCTGCCATGACCACCCAACTTGGTCGCGGACGCTATTTGCTGGTGGTCGCGCTCAATGCGCTGATGTTGCTCGGGCATATTCACTGGATGCCAGTCAGCTACTCCGTTTGGCTGTTCGCTTTGCTGGCATTGGCCGCATGGATCGCAAGACGTGGCGTCGTAATGGTGCCGACGCTGATCCGACTGCCCCTGCTGATCGCGACGATGGGCCTGCTGGTCTATGCCGCCGGCTCACCGATCGGTCGCGAGGGCGGCAGTGCCATGCTCGGCGGGTTGATCGTTCTCAAGATGTTCGAAACGCGGACCCTGCGCGATGCCCGCGTGACCACGGCCGCGGTGCTGTTCTTCTGCATGATCGGATTCCTGTTCGGACAGGGATTGACGCTGACGCTGTATTTCTGTGTGGTCGCTCTTGCCTGCTTTCTGGTGCTGCATGTCGTCAGCACCACCGCGCCGAGCAACGAACGCTGGTCTGACGTGCGCGCCCAGATCACGCGCGGCTTGCGACTGAGTGGCCGAGTTGCCGCAGCGGCGATTCCGTTCACGATCATCACCTTCCTGTTTTTTCCGCGTCTTTCATCGCCGCTGTGGGGTGCGCCTTGGGACGCGACCAGCGGCAAGACCGGCATCTCCGACCGCATGCGCCCGGGCGCCCTCAGTCAGTTGTGGAATGACGACACGCCGGCGTTTCGGGTGACTTTTTTCGGGGAAGCACCGCCACCCGCAGCGCGCTACTGGCGCGGGCCGGTGTTGTGGAATTTCGATGGCGCCGAATGGTCGCGTCCTGATGCGTTTTCGGGCGAAGACACGTCTGATCTTCGCTACGAAACTGCGTCTTTGCTCGAATACGAAGTGCTCATGGAACCCACCGAACAGCGCTGGTGGTTTCCGCTCGACTTCGTCGTCAAACGTCCCGATGGCACCCGCATGAGTGCCGACGGCCAGGTCACCGCCTATCGCCCGATCATCGGACCGCGCAAGGCGAGGATGACCTCGGCGTGGCGCTACACGTTGGATGTCAATCCGCCACGTGGCCAACGTTGGCTGGGACTTCGCCTGCCGGAGCGCGGCAATGCGCGTGCGCGCGCACTTGCTGAACAATGGCGGGCAACGCAGGGCGACAACAACCAGGCGATCATCGACGCAGCGCTATCGCTGTTCAATCGCGAGTTCAGTTACACGCTTGAACCGCCACCACTCATGAGCAATGACACCGTTGATGATTTCCTGTTCGCCACCAAAGCGGGTTATTGCGAATACTTCGCTTCGGCCTTCGTCTACCTGATGCGTGCTGCCGGCATCCCGGCGCGCGTGGTGACCGGGTTCCAGGGTGGCACCTACAATGCCAGTGGCGACTATTGGATCGTGCGCAACTCCGACGCGCATGCATGGAGCGAAGTGTGGCTGCAAGATCGCGGCTGGGTGCGTGTTGATCCAACCGCCGCCGTCGCGCCGGAGCGTATCAATCGCGGCAGTCTCAGCGCAGCGATGCCGGAAGCCGCGAATTGGTACAACGAAGGCTGGGGCGCCGACTGGCGCAATCGCTTTGATCTGGTCGCGCGTTATTGGCGGCAGGCGGTGATCGAGTTCGATGCGGTGCGTCAACGCAACATGTTGCAGCAGGTCGGTCTTGAGGACGCAAGCTGGCAAAGCCTCGGCGGTGGCCTGTTAATCTTTGGCGGTCTCGCACTCGCGCTTGGTGCTTGGCTGAGTCTGCGTGGCACGATGCAGCGTGTGAGCGACCCCTTGTTGCGCGCATACCACCGTTTCAATGCGATGCTGGCCCGTGCTGGTGTCGCACGCGCGGAGACAGAGGGACCACTGGCCTTTGGTGAGCGCGCGTCAGGGTTGCTGCCACATGCCGCATCGGCGATCCTCGAGTTGACACGTCGCTACGCCGAACAACGCTACGGTGAATCCGCGAACGACCCCGATATCAGCCACCGCCAGCGACTGGCGCGCGAACTGCGCGCATTCCGGACCCGTCGTCGCGCCTGATTCGATGGGCAGCGGTCAGCCGGGCGGCCACTGCATCTGTCGCCCCGCGAGCAGATGCAAATGGATGTGATAGACGCTTTGTCCGCCATCCGAATTGCAATTGAACACCGTGCGATACCCGGCCTCGGCAAATCCTTCGCGCTTGGCAAAAGCCGCCGCCGCGAGCACCAGACGCCCGACCAGATCGGCGTCGGCTTCACCCAGATCATTGAGCGTCGACACCGGCCGCTTCGGCACGAACAACACATGGATCGGTGCCTGCGGCTGGATGTCGCGGAAAGCGAGCACGTGCTCGTCCTCGAACACGATATTCGCGGGAATTTCGCGGCGGATGATCTTCGCAAACAGAGTGTCTGACATGGACGTCCTCGTTAATTCGGCTCGCTACAACAATTCGAGACGGCCGCCGAATGCATGGGCCAGCGTGCCGCGATCAATGAATTCCAGTTCCGACCCGAGGGGTACGCCATGCGCAAGTCGACTCGCGCGCACACCCGCATGACGCGCCAACTGTCCGAGGTAATGCGCGGTCGCTTCGCCTTCCACGGTGGGGTTGGTGGCGACGATCAGCTCGCGCACTTCGCCTTCCTGCAGTCGCCGTGCCAGCGTATCGAGACCGAGTTCTTCCGGGCCGGTGCCATCGAGCGGCGACAAGCGTCCGAGCATCACGAAATACAGACCGCGGTAACCGGTGGCCTGCTCGATCGCCAGCTGGTCGGTCGGCGACTCGACCACGCACAGCAACGTCTTGTCGCGCACGCTACTCGCACAGACGCTGCACAGCTCACCTTCGCTGAAAGTCCGACAGCGTTTGCAGTGTCCGATTTTCTCGGCCGCGAGCAACAACTGCTGCGCGAGCTTCTGGGCACCGTTGCGATCGCGTTCGAGCAGATGGAAAGCCATGCGCTGCGCCGATTTCGCCCCAACGCCAGGCAACACCCTCAGCGCTTCGATCAGCGCATTGAGCAGCGGCGAAGCAGTGCTCATCGGGCCTTACTCATCAGAATGGCAGCTTGAATCCCGGCGGCAGATTCATGCCTCCGGTCACTTTCGCCATGCCCGCATTCGCGGCTTCGCCGACCTTGTTCACGGCGTCATTGACGGCAGCGACAATCAGGTCTTCGAGCATCTCGATGTCGTCGCCGATGATGGCCTTGTCGATATGCACGCGGCGCGCTTCATGACGCCCGTTCATGGTCACGCTGACCATGCCGCCGCCGGCTTGGCCGATCACTTCGACGTTCGCCAGTTCTTCCTGCGCGCGCTTCATGTCTTCCTGCATTTTCTGTGCTTG
>JAYUXS010000545.1:0-2483 GCA_043752845.1 Lysobacterales bacterium
AATGCTGCATCCGGAAACCGGAGAGCGCGTGTTGGCGGTACCGGTGCGAGTCGACGTCGATGGCCGCATGCATAGTGTGTTGCTGCTGCGTCGCACCGACGGCAGTTATGCCTTTGCCGACATCAATGATGATCGAGCAGTGATGGCGATCACGCCTTCGCCCGATGCGCGCGATCACGGACGCAGCTGGTGGCTGACCATGGCTGACAGCAACCCGAAGTCCAGGCGCCTGTTGCGTTTCGAACTGCATCGTGCGGCGCCGCGTCGCGGCATCTGGTGGGACCCGAGCCGCCCCGGTCAGGCGATCGACCTGGCCACTATCGCTGGCGGACACAGTCTCGTGTTTTCGACCTTTGACACGGCTGGAAAATCGCGCTGGCATCTCGCGACGGGGAAAATTGAACGCGATCAATTTCACACCAATGCCGATGGCCTGCAGTTGATGCGCCGCAAAGACGCACTGGCTGCACCAACGACCGATGCGCGTGAGCGTGGCACCGTTGCCATCGACTTTTCGATCGATGCGTCGCACCCGGCTTGCCGTGCACGCTCTGCAGCGGCCGTCCAATTGGCGCTGTTTTCGGTGCACCGCGATGGCCGCAAGGAACAATCGTGTATCGAGCCATTCCCACTTCCAAACGGTGTGCCGGAGCACGATGTCAATGGCACCTGGTTTGGCGGCACGAATGATTCCGGCTGGGGCTTGAGTCTGTTGAATGCCGGCAGCGAACACCCGACCCTGGTGTCTGCTTTGCTCTATTTCTATGACGACGCCGGCTGGCCACGCTGGGCGCTCGGCAGCGGGCTCAGCGGTGAACAAGGCGCCGCGCTGACCATGTTCGACCACACCCGCAGCTGCAGCGATTGCAAGGACGCCAGGATTGCCGCGCGTGAGATCGGTGAGCTGAGCCTGCGCTTCAACGGCTGGTGCGGCGCACCGGAAGTGCGTGCGAAGTTCAATCTCGGCGCGGCCGATGACGCATCGATCATTTTCCAGCGCGACGAGATGGCGTTGCAGATGCTGACCCAGTCGCGTTGCTATTGAATCAGTAGATCTGGCGCACAAAGTCGGCTTTGACGCCAATCACGTCGCGGCCCATGCGCTTGCGTTTGAGCGGTTCCAGCGTCATCGGATCGGGGGCGATCTTCTGGTCCGGAAGTTGTTCCAGCAGGTGCGTGATCATGTTGAGGCGCGCGCGCTTCTGGTCGTTCGCGTCGACGACAAACCACGGCGCGTGCTTGCTGTGCGTCACCTTGAAAAAAGCGTCGCGCGCGGTCGTGTAGTCGTCGTATTTCGTGCGCGCTGCGATATCGATCGGTGAAATCTTCCAGCGCTTGAGCGGATCCTCGACACGTTCGGCGAAGCGTTTTTCCTGTTCTTCCTGATCGACGGCAAACCAGTACTTGAACAACAGGATGCCTTCGTCGACCAGCATATTCTCGAACTGCGGTGTCTGCGTCAGCCAGCGCTTGTACTCGGCATCATTGCAAAAGCCCATGACGCGTTCGACGCCGCCGCGGTTGTACCAACTGCGGTCAAACAAAACGATTTCGCCAGCGGCCGGCAATTGCTCGACATAGCGCTGGAAATACCATTGGCTGCGTTCGCGCTCGCTCGGCTTCGGCAGTGCAATGACGCGGCAACCACGAGGGTTCAGCACCTGCGCAATCGCGTTGATGGCACCGCCCTTGCCGGCGGTATCTCGACCTTCAAAGACGATGACAATGCGTTGACCGGTGGACTGCACCCATCGTTGCATCTCGCACAGGTGCTCCTGCAGCGGTTGCAGGTGCTCGACATATTCTTTCTTCTTGAGCGTGGACATCGTGGCCTCTAGCGTTCGTGGAGCCGTGGTTTCAGACCGACAAGATTGCAGGGTCGGGTGCGTGCGTCGAGTTGTGATTGGAGGATCTGCGTCCAGGCCGTGGTGCAAGCGGACGTCGAGCCCGGCAAAGCGAAAATGAAGGTGCCATTGGCAATACCGGCGAAGGCGCGCGACTGCAGGCTGGCGGTACCGATTTCGTTCAACGACACGGCGCGGAACATTTCGCCGAACCCGGGCATCAGCTTGTCGAGTAGGGGAATGACCGCTTCCGGCGTCGAATCACGCCCGGTAAATCCGGTGCCGCCGGTGATCAGCACGCCGTCGATTTCGGCATCGGCGATCCAATGCGACACGATCGCACGCAGGCGATAGATGTCGTCGCGCACCAGATCACGCGCGGCCACGCGGTGCCCGGCGGTGGTCAGCGCCGACACCAGATAGTCGCCGGAACTGTCGTTGGCGCGCGTGCGTGTGTCGGACACGGTCAACACGGCGATCGAAAGAGGCAGGAAGTCGGATTGGGCGCTCATGCCGCCTCGGTGATCAGCTTGAGTTCGTCGGCCTGATGCTCGCGCGCCAGCGCATCGATGACCGGATCGAGCGCGCCCTCGACGATCGCTTCGAGCGAATACAGGGTGAGATTGATGCGGTGATCGG
>JAYUXS010000546.1:0-2475 GCA_043752845.1 Lysobacterales bacterium
CCACGAGACCTGCCGATTGGTCGAGCAAGCTGAATTCGATGCATCGCATCGAATTGCGGTTGGCTGACGGCATCAAGATCAGCATGGGTGCGAGTTCGGCGCATATCACCGAAACGCAGATCGGTTTCCGCTGGGAAAAAATCGATCTCGACAGCTTCACCCAATTGAAGCGACTGATCGAATTGAATCTGGGCGACCCCGAACGACTGAATGCGGAATTGTCGGCGCTGGGTTGATTATTTCACCGCCGGCTCGGCAATCAGCTTCTCGACCAAACCGACGAGCGCCTTGTCGTCCGGCTTGGTGCGACTGCCGAAGCTCTTGATGACGCGGCCGTTGCGGTCCACCAGATACTTGTGGAAGTTCCAGCCGGGCTGGTCACCTGTCGCTTCCTTCAATCGCTTGTAGAGGACGCTGGCGTCGTCGCCTTTCACGACGGTTTTTTCGAACATCGGAAACTTGACGCCATAAGTGAGCGTGCAGAATTCCTTGATCTCGGCTTCGGTACCCGGCTCCTGGCCCATGAATTCGTTGGACGGGAATCCGAGTACGGCGAACCCTTGGTCGGCATATTTCGTGTGCATCGCCTCCAAACCTTCGTATTGCGACGTGAAACCGCACTTGCTTGCGGTGTTGACGATCAGCAGCACCTTGCCATCGAACTTTTCGCAGAGTTTCAGCGGTTCCTTGCCAGCGAGCGGGCGCATTGACACGTCGAGCAGCGGGCTGCAGGCGAGCGCTAGTGGGGAGATCAGTGTCAGCAAGATCGGGAGCAGCGTTCGTTTCATGGCAGACCTCATCCAAGGGACCGCCAATCTAGCGGCGTCCGCGTCTCGATGCGGTGATGGACGGGCGTGACCGATGTCCTATGTCGCGTTTTCCAGTTGACGTCTCGAATTACGGTGTTATAGTTCACTACAACACGTAGCGTCCACGCCACCACTGCCGGAACCACTGCCATGAGCACGAGCTTTTTCCAACTTCTCGCCAATCTGCTGCTGATCACTGCGAACAGTCTGGCGACGCCCGCGCCGCTTGCGCAGTCAGCGTCCTACGCACCCGCCGGCGAAAACCAAACCGCTGAACTTGTCATGGCCGAACAGCGCCGACATGCGCGTGCCGCACGCATCGGTCTCGCTGATCCCTATTACAGCTTCAGCCGCGTCAAGCGCGCGCACAAGGACTGACCATGTCGATGCAATGGAATGAAAGCGCGCCGATCTATCGCCAGCTGCGCGACTACGTCAAGGCGATGATCCTGGATGAGGCCTTGAAGGAAGGCGACGCTCTGCCCTCGGTACGTCAGGTCTCGGCCGACTTTCAGCTCAATCCGATCACGGTATCCAAGGCCTATCAGGAGCTTGTCGACGAAAACCTCGTCGAGAAACGCCGCGGCCTGGGCATGTATGTGAATCAGGGCGCACGCATCGCCCTACTGAAATCCGAACGCGACCATTTCCTGACCGAAGAATGGCCAGTGCTGCGCGAACGCCTGCGTCGTCTCGAACTGGATCTGGTCGAACTCGCAAAGATTGAAACCACTGGGGAAAAGCGCAAATGAACAATGTCATCGAAGCGCGAGGACTGCGCAAACGATACGGCAAGACCGAAGCGGTCAAGGGCATCAACCTGAGCATCGAGGCCGGAAAGATCGTCGGCTTGATCGGCCCGAATGGCGCCGGCAAGACCAGCGTACTGAAGGCCATGCTTGGGCTCACCGATTTCGAGGGTGAACTGAGCGTGCTCGGCCGCAATCCGCACACCGAACGGCACGCACTGATGCAAGACGTCTGTTTTATTGCAGACGTGGCAGTTTTGCCGCGATGGATCCGCGTCCGCGAAGCCATGGACTATGTCGAGGGCGTGCATCCGCGCTTCTCGCGGGCCAAGTGCGAAGCGTTTCTCGCCAAGACCAAATTGAAGCCGGCGATGCGCGTGCGCGAGATGTCCAAGGGCATGGTCGTGCAGATGCATCTGGCGCTCGTCATGGCGATCGACGCGAAGTTGCTGGTGCTCGACGAACCGACGCTTGGCCTCGACGTGATCTACCGCAAGGACTTCTACCAGACCCTGCTCAACGACTACTTCGATCACGAGAAGACGATCATCGTGACCACGCATCAGGTCGAGGAAATCGAACACATCCTGACCGACGTGCTGTTCATCAAGGACGGCCAGATTTCGCTGTCGGCGACCATGGAAGAACTCGGCACGCGCTTCACCGAAGTGATGGTGCCGGCGAGCCAGCGCGAAGCGGCAGTTGCCTTGAAGCCGCTGGATGAGCGTCAGGTCTTCGGCAAGTCGATCCTGCTTTATGACAATGCCGACCGTGCCGCTTTGGAAGCGCTCGGTGAAACCCGCATCCCCGGCCTCGCCGACATTTTCGTTGCGACGATGAAAGGAACCTATCAATGAACACCTTCGTGACCCAACTGAAACGCGAATACTGGGAAAACCGGGGTGGCTTCCTGTGGA
>JAYUXS010000547.1:0-2473 GCA_043752845.1 Lysobacterales bacterium
GTCGTGCCGCGTTGAAAGCGGCACGACCGGCTGGAACCATTGCCGGTTTTATCGGTTTGCTTGCGGGCAAGACCGGCAAAGTCGCCACGATCGAGGAAATGAGCGCCGCCGCCGCGAAGGGTTGGGCGGGCGAAAAATGAAGGTGTCCGTCGACACCAGTGTCCTCGTCCGCAGCGCCGTGCGCGACGATGCCAAGCAGGCCCGCGTCGCCGACAAGATCTTGCAGGACGCGGAAGTGATCGCAGTTGCGCTGCTCTGCTTGTGCGAGTTCGTTTGGGTGCTGCGCAAACTCTATGGTTTTGATGCGGCGGACGTTTCAGCGGCGATCAAGGCCTTGCTCGCGGCCACGAACGTGGAAGTGAACCGGCCGGCGGTCGAGTCAGGCTTGGCGCTGCTCGATGCCGGCGGCGACTTCGCCGATGGCGTGATTGCCTACGAAGGAAAATGGCTGGGCGGGGAGACGTTCGTGTCATTCGACAAGCAGGCCGTCGCGTTGCTCACGGCGCAAGGTCAATCCGCGCGACTGCTTTGATCTCGCGGTACCGCTTGTCGTGCGGGTGCACAAAAACGGATGCCGCACGGATTTGTCCGGCATCGATTGCGATACACTGAATGCATGTATTTTCAAAAGGGTTTCGGCGTGGCTACATCAATTCGACTAGATCCAGTGATTGAGCAGCGGCTTGGCGAATTGGCAGCGCGAACAGGGCGCACCAAGGCGTACTACCTGCGCGAGTTGGTTGAGAATGGACTCCAGGATCTGGAGGACTTCTACCTGGCTGCCGCCACACTGGAGCGCGTTCGCAAAGGTGATGAAAAGCTGTTTTCGGCGGCCGAGGTGAGGAAAGACCTTGGCTTGGACGATTGATTACACCGATACCGCACGCAAACAGTTGCGAAAGCTTGATCGCCAGACGGCGCGGCGATTGTTCGACTTTCTAGAAGAGCGGGTGCGCGGTGACGGCGATCCGCGTGCTATCGGCAAGGCGCTCACCGGCCCGATTCTTGGGGTGTTCTGGCGCTATCGCGTCGGCGACTATCGGATCATTTGCGACATCCAGGACGGTGCACTCCGCGTGCTCGTCATCGAGATTAACAACCGTCGTGACATCTACAAATAACCTGGCCCAGGTCAGGTTCAGTCCCACTCTCGCGATTCCGAATTTTCGCAGCCGAATCTGCGGCAATCACCGAAGCCATGCGCCGGGCTGTGGGATACTTTGCACCTGCCAAAGGCTCTGTCTCGCGATCTGAGAAAGCTTGCCGTCAGGCTTTGCATCACTGCTCCAATTCGCCCCATTCCCCACCTGATCGAGGACATCCCCATGGATGAGAACAAGAAACGCGCGCTGCAGTCGGCGCTGGTACAGATCGACAAGCAGTTCGGCAAGGGCACGGTCATGCGCATGGGCGATCGTCAGTCGGACGCAATCGACGCGATTTCGACGGGTTCATTGGGCCTCGATATCGCGCTCGGTATCGGCGGCTTGCCGCGCGGTCGCGTGATCGAAGTGTATGGTCCGGAGTCTTCCGGCAAGACCACACTGACACTGCAAGTCATTGCCAACGCGCAACGCGCCGGTGGAGTGGCCGCCTTCATCGACGCCGAACACGCGCTCGATACGGAATACGCGAAGAAGCTGGGTGTCGACATCGAAAATCTGCTCATTTCGCAGCCGGACACCGGCGAGCAGGCGCTCGAAATTTGCGAAATTCTCGTGCGCTCCGGCGCCGTCGATATCGTGGTCATCGACTCGGTCGCGGCGCTCACGCCGAAAGCCGAAATCGAAGGCGAAATGGGTGACATGCACGTCGGCCTGCATGCGCGTTTGATGAGCCAGGCACTTCGCAAGCTGACTTCGAACATCAAGAAGTCGAATTGCATGGTCGTCTTCATCAACCAGATCCGCATGAAGATCGGCGTGATGTTCGGCAGCCCGGAAACGACGACGGGCGGCAATGCGCTCAAATTTTACGCGTCCGTGCGTCTTGATATCCGCCGCATCGGTTCGGTCAAGCGCGGCGAGGAAGTGATCGGCGCGGAAACCCGCGTCAAGGTCGTCAAGAACAAAATGGCGCCGCCGTTCCGCCAGGCCGAATTCGAAATTCTGTACGGCGAAGGCACCTCGCGCGAAGGCGAGATCATCGAGATGGGTGTGGCCAACAACTTCATCGACAAGTCCGGCGCCTGGTACTCGTATTGCGGCGAACGTATCGGCCAGGGCAAGGACAATGTGCGCTTGTTCCTGAAAGAACATCCGGACATGGCCAACGAAATCGACGCCAAGTTGCGCGCCAAGATGCTCGTGTCCATGGTCAAGACGGCAAGCAGCGGCGAAGCTGAAGAGACGGAAGAAGCCTGAGCGGTAGCCTGTTGCGACAAGCCCCGGCCAAGTGCCGGGGTTTTTATTTGAGGACGCGCCATGCGCAAGGACAAGGCACCACTTTCATCGCGTGACCGGGCGTTGGGTCT
>JAYUXS010000548.1:0-2471 GCA_043752845.1 Lysobacterales bacterium
CGCTGATCGGCAACCGCATCTACGGTTGCGACGACTGCCAATGGGTTTGTCCCTGGAACAAGTTCAGCGTACCGACACCCGAATCCGATTTCGCACCGCGCCATGCCCTTGATCGGCTCGCGCTGGTCGACGTGTTCGCATGGACCGAGCAAGAATTCCTGGGCCGCACCGAAGGCTCACCGATCCGCCGCATAGGTTATGAGCGCTGGCTGCGCAATATCGCCGTGGCATTGGGCAATGCGCCGACCACGGCAAGCGTCTTGCAAGCGTTGCAGTCGCGCGCTGCCGATGCTTCAGACCTGGTGCGCGAACACGTGCAATGGGCCCTTGCCCGACATCGGCTCAACGCGAACGGATCTCGCGAATCAACGACTGCGTAACCGGATCCAGCAACGCGGCGGCGCTGTCGGAACTCAGCGCCGGCAGGAATTCGTGCGCGATGCGCTTGCCGAGTTCGACGCCCCATTGATCAAAAGGGTTGATGCGCAACAGACAGGCTTCGACAAACACGCTGTGCTCGTACATCGCGATCAAGGCACCGAGCGATTCCGGCGTCAGCGCATCCAGCAACAGTACCGTGCTCGGGCGATTGCCGACGTGGTGCTTGTGCGCAGCCAATGGATCTGCGCTCGCGCGCATGTCGTTCCCGTAAGCCAAGGCCGCGCTCTGCGCCAAAAGGTTGGCGAGCAAAACGCGATGATGCGCGTCGTGCGTATGGGCGGGTCGGATGACGCCGATGAATTCCACCGGCACCACATTCGTGCCCTGATGCAATGCCTGGAAGAACGCATGCTGCGCATCGGTACCGACACCGCCCCACACGATCGGCGCCGTAGGCTGCGCGACATCGCTGCCGTCGTGCAGCACCGACTTGCCGTTGCTCTCCATTTCGAGTTGTTGCAAATACGACGGCAAACCCGTCAAGCGCACGTCGTAAGGCACCACGCAACGCGAGTGTAAGCCGAGCGCCGTGCGATTGAAGTGCTCTATCATGCCGCGCAACACCGGCAGGTTCTGCGCCAGCGGCGCGCTGAAGAAATGCCGATCCATCATCCGTGCGCCCGTGAGCAAACGCTGGAACACGTCCATACCGTGCGCCAATTCGAACGAGAAACCGACCGCCGACCACAGTGAATAGCGCCCGCCCACCCAAGCCCAAACGGGCAGGCACCGCTCGGCGTCGATCCCGAATGCCGTCGCCGCGGCAATGTTCGCCGTTACCGCGAAGACTCGCGTCACTGCCTGCGCACCCAACGCTGCGCTCAGCCACGCCATGAACAGACGGCCATTCAGCAGCGTTTCCTCGGTAGCGAAACTTTTCGACACCAGCACGATCGCGGTCGTCATTGGATCAAGCTTTGCAATCAGTTCAACGGCGCGATGCGCATCGACGCTGGACACAAAATGCAGCTTCGGCGCGCCCGGCAATCCGATCGCTTCATCCAGCAACCGCGGACCGAGATCGGAACCACCGATGCCGACATTGACGACGTCGGTCACATGCTGGCCGTCGGGAAAACCGTGTTCGCGCAATCGCTGCACCCACTGCTGAACGCGCAGCGCAGCGTGCGCCGCGTCGGCTTGCGCGCTGGTGACGACGGGCGAATCACTGACATCGGCAACGTCGGCACGCAGCGCGTGATGCAGGGCCGCACGGCGTTCCGTCGTGTTCAACAAGGCGCCGTTCGCGAGCGCGCTGCGCATTTCTTCCAAACCGACGGACGCCGCAAGTGCGTGCAGCGATTGCAGCGCGTCCCGGTCGATCAATTGCCGCGAGAAATCGGCGTGGATCGGCCCGACCCGCAGCCTGAGCCGCTGATTTCGTTCGGGATCTTCAGCCAAAGTCGCCAGAGAGCAAGCACGAAGACGAACGGCGTCAGCAGAATGGTCCATGGTCGGTTCCGGGCGGCAAACGAAGACGCCGAGCATATCCGGCGACGGTAATTGTTCAGTGCCGGATCTCGGGGCAAAAAAAACCCTCTCTGAAAACCAGAGAGGGTCTAATCGGAGTGACGATTACCTAACAATGCGCCCTGCTGTCGGTAAGGATTGCTCAGAAAGCGATCTAACCCACCGGCAAACGCACATTAGCAAGACCGATGTAAAAACGCAACAGTTGTGTTGCAACGAAACAACATCGCGATCGAAAACAAATCAAAACAATAAGTTATCGATCAGACGCGTCTTCCCGAGACGCGCCGCGATCAATCCGACCAGCGGCTCGCTGGCGGTGAGGTCCGGTTTGCGCAAGTCGTGGCGGCGGCGGATGGCGGCGTAGTCCACCCGAAAACCTGAACGAGCCAGGCGCTCGACGGCGGTGGCTTCAATGGTATTCAGATCGTGCCCGTCGGCCACCGCCGCACGCATCGCCTGCAGTGTCCGGTAGATCTCCGCCGCAGTTTGGCGTTCGTCAGCGCTCAGATATTGATTGCGCGAGCTCATCGCCAAACCACTGGCTTCGCGCACCGTAT
>JAYUXS010000549.1:0-2471 GCA_043752845.1 Lysobacterales bacterium
GCCCTGATAGACATCCGGCACCCAGGCATGGAAAGGCGCCGCGCCGAACTTGAAGGCGATGCCGATGACGATGAAGACGACGCCGAACACCAGCAAGTCCGGGTGCAGCATATTGCTCGCCGCGGCTGCGCGGATACCGCCGAGATCGAGCGTGCCGGTCGCGCCATAGAGCATGCTCATGCCGTAGAGCAGCAGGCCCGATGCAAGCGAACCGAGAACGAAGTATTTCATCGCCGCTTCCGACGACAGCGGGCTGTCGCGATTGAGCGCAACGAGTGCATACGAACACAGCGCAAGCAATTCAAGTCCCAGATATGCGCTCAGCAGATTGCCGGCCGAGACCAGCAGCATCATCCCGAACACGGCAAACAGGACGAGCGAGTAGAACTCGCCCTGGAACAGATTTCGTGCCTTCAACGAAGGTCGCGCGTAGACGAACGCCAATGCGGTACTGAGCAGGATGAACAGCTTGCAGATGACCGAGACTTCGTCGCGGATGTACATGCCGACAAATGCGCTGCGCGCCAGGGACGCATCACCACCTGCACGCCAGACCAGCACCGCGGTCGCGCCCAACACGCCGATCGACAGCCAGTGCGTGACCGAGCGCTGCTGCTGCGGAATGAACAGGTCGGCCATCAGGATGACGAACACCGATGCCAGCAGAAACATCTCGGGCATCATCACCCGGACATCGTTCATCGAGATCGCGATTTCTACACTGCCTGGAACCATCTCGCGAACTCCTCAGAACTTCTTGATCATGAGCTGATCGACCACGGTCGCGATCGATGCATTCATCAAATCGACGAGCGGTGCCGGCCACAGGCCGACGATCAGCGTCGCCAGAGCAAAGCCACCGAGCACGATCGCTTCGCGCATGTTGATGTCCTGAAGCGTCTTGACGTGCGCGTGTACGGCTTCGCCAAACATCACCCGCTTGACCATCCACAGGGTGTAGGCGGCGCCGATGATCAGGGTCAGCGCAGCGGTCGCCGCGATCCACGGACTGACCTGGAAGCTGGCCACGATCACCATGAATTCGCCGACGAAACCCGATGTGCCCGGCAGGCCGCTGTTCGCCATCGCGAAGAACACCACGAAGAACGCGAACCACGGCATGGTGTTCGCGACGCCGCCGTAATCGCCGATCATGCGGCTGTGCACGCGGTCGTAGAGCACGCCGACGCAGGAGAACAAGGCGGCGGCAATGAAGCCGTGCGAAATCATCTGCACCATCGCGCCTTGCAGCGCGAGTTTCGCGGCATCGATATTGCCCTGGTCGCGCGCCAGGGTCAGCGTGATGAACGCGCCGAGCGTGACAAAACCCATATGCGAGATCGACGAATACGCGATCAGCTTTTTCATGTCCTGTTGCACCAGCGCGACGAAGCCGATGTAGACGACCGCGATCAACGACAGGGCAATCACCAGCCAGGCAAATTCGTGCGATGCATCCGGAGTAATCGGCAGCGCAAAGCGCAGGAAGCCGAAGCCGCCGATCTTCAGCATGATCGCCGCCAGGATCACCGAGCCGCCGGTCGGCGCTTCCACGTGCGCGTCCGGCAGCCAGGTATGCACCGGGAACATCGGCACCTTGACTGCAAACGCCAGCAGGAAGGAGAAGAACAGCCACATCTGCTCGGTGCGCGACAGCGGAAACTGCGCCAACGTCGCAAGATCGAAACTGCCCGACTTCAGGTACAGGAAGATCAGCCCGATCAGCATGAAGATCGAACCGAAGAAGGTGTACAGAAAGAACTTGATCGTGGCGTAGACGCGACGCGGACCGCCCCAGACGCCGATGATGATGAACATCGGGATCAGCATGGCTTCGAAGAACACGTAGAACAGCAAGGCGTCGAGCGCGCAGAATACGCCGATCATCAGGCCTTCGAGCACCAGGAAGGCGGCGTAATACTGATGCACCTTCTTGTCGATCGCGTCCCAGGCACCGATCAGCACCAGCACCGTCGTGAATGCGGTCAATGCGATCAGGGCGACGGCCACACCGTCAACACCGACGTGATAATTAACGTTCAACGACTGGAACCACGGCGTGCTGAATTCGAACTGCATCGCCGACACGCCAGCGTCGAAGCTGCTGAGCAAGGGCAGGCACAGGGCGAGCGTGGCGATCGAGAACAGCAGCGCCACCCAGCGTGCGCGGTTCGGGTGGGCATTTCCGGCGAACAGGGTGGCGACGCCGCCAAGAATCGGCGCGGCAATCAACCAGCTGAGCAAGTGAGTCGACATCATCCGAAGTTCCTCACTTCATCCAGACAAACGCGCCAAGCAACGCGATGAGCCCGAGGATCATCGCGAAGGCGTAGTGGTATAGATAACCCGATTGCATCCAGCGCATGATGTTTGCGGCACGGTCGATGACGGCGGCCGTGCCGTTGACGATCGCGCCATCGATCACCGCGACGTCGCCGCCCTTCCACAGACCGCGTCCGAGCAGCAGGCTG
>JAYUXS010000550.1:0-5888 GCA_043752845.1 Lysobacterales bacterium
CTACGAAAACAACCACGCGCGTCTGAATATCGCGAGCAGTGTCGGGGCGCAGATGCTGCGATTTGCGGCGCAGGGCACCGACGCCGAAGTCGATTTCGATCAAGGCTCTTCGATCGCCGAAAATGCCTCGGCCGCACTGTCGATCGAAGGCCAGCTCGGCACGCACTGGTCGCATCACGCCAACTTCGGCCATTCACGCGAAGACATCGCAACGCCGGACTATTTCAGCGCCTACACCGCGCGCCGCAGCAACTTTGACTGGCATCACGCCTTTGTCGTGAATGGTGCGACCACGGTGTCCGGCGGATTCAACTATGTGCGCGAACGCGGTGCGGAACTCGAAACCTTCGGCAACAGCGAAGTATTCGGTGCGCACCGCAACAATCGTGCGCTCTATCTCGGCGTGCAGCATCAGGTTGGCGAACACGATCTCGAACTGACCGGGCGTTATGACGACAGCTCGGTGTTCTCTGGTGAAGGCACGGTACAGGCGGCCTGGGGTTGGCAGGCCCTGGAACGCACGCGTGTGCGGGCCAGCTACGGCGAAGGCTTTCGCGCGCCGAGCTTGAACGAATTGTTCTCGCCCGGCTTCGATGGTCTGTTCGCAGGTAACCCGGCCTTGCAACCGGAACAGTCGGACACTTTCGAATTGGGCCTGCAGCAGGAATTCGGCGCGACGCATGCGCTGAGTGCGAGCGCGTATCGCACCCGCGTTGAGGACCTGATCAGCTTCAGCGGCGGCGCTCTGTATCAGGCGATCAACGTCGCACGTGCCGACATCGAGGGATTGGAGCTCGAGTACAACGGCCAGATCGATGCATTCACGATCGTGGCGAATGCGACTCTGCAGGACGCCAAGAACCGCGACAGCGGACGCGACTTGTTGCGTCGACCGGGTCGAAAAGGGACGCTGCGCGTCGATTACGGATTCGACCGCGGCGCCAGCGTCGGCACTGAAGTCTTTGTATCCGGTGAGCGTGAAGATTTCGACGGCACGCTGCCCGGCTACGGACTCGTGCATCTGGTCGGATCGCTGCCTTTCGGCGAACGCTGGCGCGTCGGACTGCGCATCGAAAACGTGCTCGATCGCGACTACCAGTTGCTCAGCGGTTACAACACGCCGGGTCGCGGTGCGTACCTGTCCTTGGCCTACGGCGAATAGGCTCTGTCACGGTCGTTTGCACCGCTGTTACAGAACATGGCCGGGTTCTTGCTTGTGATGCGGTTCACACTTGCGCCTTAGACTTTGGCGCACGGTTCCGGATCGAGGTCGAGGCCATGGAAGCACCAATGACAGGACGCTCACGCCCGGGCAGCACACGGGAAGCGCTCGCGACGCTGAAGTCGCGAGCGTTTCCGCAGCGCGTTCGCGCCATTCTCGACATGCTGTTCGGACAGCTATCCGCACAACTTGAACACGACACTGTCGCGGCGCTGGACGCTTTCGAACAAGCCCTGTTTCGTCGCGCCGAACAAGCCCGTAACAACGACGAACAACAGCGCTGTTTCGAATCGCTGCGCGAAGTGCGGCGCGTGCGCCCGGATGTCGCACCGGCGCTGATTGCGCGGTTTGAAGCCGCACTCGCGCTGATGAACGAACCTCGCCGCCAATCGGCGCTCGCGCGCCCTCAGCGCAGCGGTCGCAACGAGTTGTCCCTGGTCGACTCCGGTGATCTCGAAGAAACCCTGGTGCTGGTTGAAGCGGCGAACCGCGCCGAGGTGCGCAGCAACCAGGAACTGTTCGCGCTCGGCATGCGCTTCGCGGCGCTCGCCGAAGCCGCCATGTTCGAACCGGAAGACCTGCCGATCGGTCCGCATCGACTCAGCGAATGTGTACGCCATGCCAGCGCCTTGCTGGAGTTGCCCAACGAACATCGCATCCTGTTTTTCCGATCGGTAGACCTTTGCCTGTTCGGCCGCCTCGACAAATTCTATGAAGACGCCAATCGCGTGTTGCTTGACAACCGCGTATTGGCCGACTTGATCGTCATGAGCCAGCGCGCTCGTCGCCATGAAGATGACGCGCACGATGGCCGCGAGGCGCCGGTGTCGACGCCCTCACCTACCCCACGTGCGCGACCCGAATACAACGCAGAGCCCGCTATTCCGGCGACGACTGCGACGCGCGCGGCGCCCGACAGAACAACGGCGACAACGACGGACGCTGCCGCACATGCACCGGAACCGGACGCGCGGCCCACACCCAGCGACTTGGCGGATGCCAGTGCACGCTTTCAGCAACGCGGACAGCAGACGCGCTTTGGCCTCTCGGCACCGGCGGCAACCACGGTGGCCGAAGCCGAAGGCGGCGACGAGCGACGCTATGGTGGTTTTGCAAGGCCGCTCACCGGTTGGCCGGGTGTTCCCGCAAGCGTGCCGCGCGAAACGGCAAGCAACGAGCCGAACGATCGGCAGATGTTCCAGACGATGCGGGAAATGCTTTCCGGACGCCGTCAGGCGCTCGGCCTCGGTGCTGTCCCCGCGCAGGATCCGAACGCATTTTCCGCGAAGACCGATGACCTGCAGTCGGTACTCGGTGTATTGCAACAGCGCCCGGCAATGCCGCTGTCGGTCGGAGGCAAGTTGGTGCAGCGCTCGATCGCGCACGTCAAACAGGACATCCTGAACCAGTTGCGTCAGGTCACGCCCGAAGGCCGCACGCCGCGCTTGCACGAAGAGGATGCCGACACCATCGATCTGGTCGGCATGCTGTTTGACAACCTCGCGAAACATGGTGTCCCGAATGCAACGGTGTCGCAGCTGATGACCAAGCTGCAGGTGCCGTTGCTGCGCGTTGCACTGCGCGACAAGAGCTTCTTCAGCAAACGCTCGCACCCGGCGCGACAACTGTTGAATGCCGTGGCCGAAAGCGGCCTGTACTGGCTCGACGAGGGCGAGGAAGACCGTCCGCTGGTCGAAAAGATGCAAGGCGTAGTCGACCGCGTGCTGACCGATTTCCAGGATGATCCTGCGGTATTCGAACAGGTACTGAGCGACCTGTCGCGGCATCTGCAGACGCAGGCACGCAAATCCGAAGTGGCCGAACGCCGGCATGTCGACGCCGCACGCGGCCGTGAAAAGCTGGAGTCGGCAAGACAGACTGCAATCAACGCGATCGCTGCAAAAATCGGCAAGAGCAAACCGCGTGCACTGATCCGTACCTTGCTGGAGCAAGCCTGGACCGACGTATTGGCGCTGACGGTGTTGCGCCAAGGCGAGGACTCCACGACCTTTCGCGACCGCCTGCAATTCGTCGACGGCGTGATCGCGTTCGGCGAGGGCAAGTCAGTGCCCCGCGAACCCCTGCGCACGGCGCTTGAGGCCGGGCTGGCGCAAGTGGGATTCCACGTCGAGGACATCCAGGCGGTCGCCGACCGCCTGCTCGGCGCGCGCGATGCCAAACAAGCCGCGGCTTCGAACGACGATCCGGCCACGCTCACCGAAGTCGCGGCACGGCTCAAAGCGCACAGTCGCTTCGGCGAAGACGGCGACCATCACGCCCATCATCATGCGCACAAGCCGCACATCGACCCGCCGATCGACGCCGCCGAAACGCAGATCCTGGTGCGCTTGAAAACGCTGCCGTTCGGCACCTGGTTCGAGGTCACGCCTCAAGGCGCCAGCGAGCGCGTACGCCGCAAGCTGTCGTGGTTCAGCCCGCTTACCGGGCGCTGCCTGTTCGTCAACCAGCGCGGTGCGCGCACGCATGAGAGTTCGCTCGAACAGCTTGCGCGCGATATCCATGAGAATCGCGCCAAGGTTTACGAGGAACCCTCGGAAAACCTGATCGACCGCGCCTGGCACGCGATCGTGCGCACCCTCAAGACCTTTACCGGATCAGACGGTAGCACCGCGCCGGAGGCGAACTGACATGCGCGAACATCGCCGTTCCAAACGCCGCCACCCCGATCAGCAGGTGCAGGTATTCAACACCCTGACCGGCGAACCGATCGGCCAGATCGGCAATCTTTCGAACGACGGCATGATGCTGATCGCGTCGCGCGAGATTCGTGCCGACGCGCTGTACCAGTTCAGTTTCCCGCTGCACAACAGCCAGGGTGGGCCGATCGAAATCGAGACCGGCATGCACGAACAATGGTCGGAACCGGCAAGCACGCCCGGCCAATATTGGGCCGGATTTCGCATCATCTCGATCTCGGCCGACGATCAGGAAATCCTGAACGAGTGGGTCGAGGCCGGCGGCGAACTCTGATTGCGTTCGCGCAACACTGTCTGATCACGCGCCGCTGCGGCAGAATGCGGGCTCAGTAACGGAGTCCGATCGTGAGCGAACGTCTAGCCGAGTTGTACCCCAACCATGTCCAGACTGTCATCGCGCGCGCCGAACGTGCGCTCGCGTTCGGCGGCTTCGATCACCTGCTGCTCGCCTCCGGTCGCGAGCAGTTCCGTTTTCTCGACGATCGTCCGATCGCGTTCTATTCGCATCCGCCGTTCAAGGCCTTCGTGCCGCTGACCCATCAGACCGATTCCTGGATCGTCATCACGCCGGACAAGAAGCCGTTACTCGTATATTGCCTACCCGACGACTACTGGCATCTGCCGCCCGCGGCACCGCATGGGTATTGGATCGATGCTTTCGACATCCGCGTGGTGCGCAACGCCGAAGATGCCGCGCAACATTTTCCGCCGATGGGCCCGCGTCTGGCGATCATCGGCGAAGCTGGGGATGCGGTCGCAGCGTATGTGCCGAACAATCCGGCGCGCGTCATTTCGTCGCTGCACTTCACCCGCAGCGCCAAGACCGAATATGAGATTGCCTGCATGCACATGGCACAGCGCCGTGGCGTGCGCGGCCATCGTGCTGCCGAAGCCGGATTTCGCGCTGGCGGCTCCGAAGTCGACATCCATCGCGCCTACCTTGAAGCCACCGGCCACAACGAGTTTGATCTGCCGTACAACAACATCATCGGGTTGAACGAACACGGCGCGGTGCTGCACTATCAGC
This sequence comes from Lysobacterales bacterium, assembly GCA_043752845.1. Classification (GTDB taxonomy): domain Bacteria; phylum Pseudomonadota; class Gammaproteobacteria; order Xanthomonadales; family Ahniellaceae; genus JADKHK01. The sequence continues at coordinate 4,967 of JAYUXS010000550.1, forward strand.
ATCAGCGTCACGACAAGCCGAGCGAACATCGATCGCTGTTGATCGATGCCGGCGCGCAAGTGCATGGATACGCCTCCGACATCACCCGCACCTACGGCAACGGCGATGCCGATTTCGAAGCACTGATCGCCGGCGTCGAGCGCGTGCAGCAGCAACTTTGCGCACAGGTGCGACCGGGTCAGAGCTATCCGGCGCTGCACATCGAAGCGCATCGTCTGTTGGCGGGTGTGCTCGCCGAACACGACATCGTGCGCATGAGTCCCGAAGCGATGCTCGCTGCCGGCGTCACCTCGACCTTCTTTCCGCATGGTCTCGGCCACCCGATCGGTCTGCAGGTGCACGATGTCGCCGGCTTTCATGCCAATGAAGCGGGCGACACGATTGCGCGTCCGCCGGGGCATCCGTATCTGCGTCTCACGCGTACGCTCGAAGAAGACTTCGTGGTCACCATCGAACCCGGCCTGTACTTCATCCCGATGCTGCTCGAAAAACTTCAAGCCAGCGCACACGCGGCGCAAGTGAACTGGCCCAAGGTCGAACACCTGACGACGTTCGGCGGCATTCGCATCGAGGACGAAGTGCGCGCGACTTCGGGTGAACCGGAAAATTTGACGCGGGATGCGTTTGCGGTGGCGAATTGATCACGGACCGCGAGTTTTGAAAATCCAACGAGTACTCGATGGCGGTATTTTTGCAGACGGGGGTTCCGTTTTCTGTCGGGTTTTGCTGGATGACGATTCGACGCTGGAGTTCGGACTGGATGCGCGCGTTCCAAGGACGAAATCGGAACGTCTGTTGTACGTCGGCGCAAGCGATCCAACCACGCTAGCCCGAATATTTCATGAAGAAGAAACAATGACGGCGTGCAACCGTTTAGGATTCAGGTGTCGAAGCCAAATCCGCGGAGCACGCCGTCATGACA
>JAYUXS010000551.1:0-2466 GCA_043752845.1 Lysobacterales bacterium
ACATCGCGATCTCGGTCGAGATCCGCAAGGAGCGCGGCGAATCGTTCTCGCCCCTGCTCGGGGTGCTGCGTCAGTACGAGCTCGCCTATGTCATCGGCGACGAGCACGATCTGATCGGGCTGCGCGCAAATCACCGCCACGACGACGTCTATCTGTATCCGGTGCGAACCACGCCCGAGCGCATGCGCGCCTTGTTCGTGGCCATGCTCGAGCGCGCGAATGCCGTCGCCGCCAGCCCCGAGTTCTACAACACGCTGACCAATACCTGCACCAGCAATATCGTCCGCCACATCAATGCGCTGGTGCCAGACAGCGTGCCTTACAGCTACAAGACCCTGCTGCCCGCCTACTCCGACGATCTCGCCTACGATCTTGGGCTGATCGACACCTCGCTGCCGCGCGAGAGTTATCGTGCCGCGTTCCAAATCAACCAGCGAGCGGCCAGATATGCCGACCAAGCGGACTTCTCGGCACGCATTCGCTCGAGCGCGCCATAAAGATCGTCGTCGTGGCCGGCGCCGAATGCACTTGCGTTCAACGCAACTGGCTGTCCTTGCTGCCGCGCCGGTTGTAGCCGCTGAAACTGGCCTGCGCCTGATCGATTTGCTCCTGGCAGGACACACACAGACGCACACCCGGAACGGCCTTGCGCCGCGCTTCCGGAATGCTCGCATCGCATTCCTCGCAAAGGCTAAGGCCGGCGCCTCGCGGCAACTTCTGGCGTGCACGCTCGATCGCGTCCTTGATGGTCGCGTCGATCTGGTCCTGCACTGCGCCGTCACCGGCCCAACCGGTCGCCATGTCGTTCTCCAACGTGCCATCGAAGCGGACAGACAGGATACTGCGTCGGGTCTGAATGTCCGGTTTTTGCGGAGAATTCCATTCATCGAGTGATGCCAACCAGCGGACTATTCCGATGCGCCTGTGCCATCCAGCCAGGGCAATCTGATGATCACTGCGAATGTCGGCGCTGCGATTCTCGACGGCAGACGGACTCGGCAGACTGGCGCGATCGATCGTAGTGCCTACGAATTCGCGCTCTTGTTCGCCGACGGCTTGCGCGGCTGTACGGCATTGTCGTCCGCCGTGGCTGAATCCTTTTGCCTGGCGCGGGCGCGCACCAACGCGTCGCCAAGGTCGATTGCCGGCATTTGCGAGGTCTTGCTCGGCCGGAACGGCATCGGATCGCCATCCTGGGTCGTGCTTTCGACGACGTCGACGGTAAAGATCACTTCCGGGCCACCGAGGCCGAAGCGCAGGTGGTCGCCGGGTTTCAGCGTTGCAGCTTCCTCGCCGATACGTTCACCGTTCACGAAGGTGCCATTGCTCGACAGCAGGTCACTGACCGAGAAGCGCGGCGGTGCATCGTCGGGCAATTGCCATTCGATGACCGCGTGGTTGCGGCTGACCAGGGTGTCCTGCTCGGCATCGAAGCGCACGTCACAGCCGGCGTCTCGCCCGACGTAAAGCGCGCGGAAGCGGGCCGTCGGATAGATCTCGACGGTGCCCGCTTTCGAGCTGGTCAGGTACTGGAGCTGGATCCGCAACATCGACAAACTGACCCTGCATTCACTCGATCGGCTGATCCAGCATCAACTGCCGCACGAATCGTCCCGGCGGCGAACCGAAGGACAGCACGGTGTCGTTGTACTTGCGCACATCGAATTTCTCGCCGTCGCGCGCGCGCACGGCTTTTTCCAGATCGAGGTGTTCCTGGAAGCCGACGAAATAGGTCGGCAACTGGGTCGAGGTCAATTGCGCCCGCACCCATTTGCCGGCGGCTTCGCGTTCCTGCTGGAAACCCTGTTCGGTCATCAGCTTCATGGCGTCGTCGCGGCTCATGCCGTCGACATGGATGGCCTGATCCATCAGCGCATTGGTGATCACGCGCAGGTACCACTTGAGATTGATCAGCTTGAACAGCGGGTCGTTGTTCAGATACCCCGCGTCGACCATCATCTTCTCCGCGTACACCGCCCAACCTTCGACAAACGAACCCGAAGACAGCACGGCCCGCAGCACCGACGGATGCTTGTTCGAGTGCGCAATTTGCAGGAAGTGGCCAGGCATCGCTTCATGGATGCTCAGTTCCTCGATCGACCGCGTGTTGTACTCGCGCAGGAAGGAATCGACCTGCTCCGTCGACCAGTCGTCGGGAATCGGCGATACCGCGTAGAAGGTGTCGAGGTGCTTGTCGAGCGGACCCGGTGAATCGCAATAGGCGACCGACACACCGCGCTGGAACTCGGGCATCAGGATGATCTTGACCGGCGAATCGGGCAGCGTGATCAGGCCTTTTTCACGGACGAAGGCGGTGGCGCGTTCGGTCGTGGCGGTCGCGAGTTCGACGACTTTGTCGCGCGCCGGGCGATCGACATAAGCCAGTTCCAATGCGGCGGCGATGCCCTTCTGCTGCTGTTCCGGGGTCGGTGCGTTCGGCAGTGCTGGCGCGCCCTTCTTGTCCGC
>JAYUXS010000552.1:0-2462 GCA_043752845.1 Lysobacterales bacterium
CGCAGGCCGTGCGCATTCCCGCTGAATTGGCATTCGAAAGGACGGATGTCGAACTGGAAATCGAGCGTGTCGGCAGCGAATTGAGAATTCGACCGGCACGCGGTTCGCTGGCAGGTGTGCTGGACATCTTTGCGAAGTTCTCACCTGATTTCCTGGCCGAAGGGCGAGGCGACCAAGAGCAATCCGAGCGCGATCCGCTGTGACCTCGCGCTACATGTTTGACACCAACATGTGCATTTACCTGATGCGTCGTCAGCCGGCACATGTAGCGCAACGATTCGCGCGTTTCAGCGTGGGTGACGTGCTCATGTCGGCGATCACATTTGCGGAACTGGAGTACGGGATCGCCGTTTCACAAAACCCGGGTTCTGATCGGGAGCAGCTTGCGCTGCTCGTCGAAAAAATTCCTGTTGCTGCGTTTGATGCCGCAGCATGTGTCGCCTACGGCCCAATCCGCGCGGCCACGCGCGACAGCAAGAAGGATCATCTTGACAAACTGATTGCGGCGCATGCGGTGTCGTTGGACGTGGTTCTGGTCACGAACAACGAACGCGATTTCGCCAGATACCCGGGATTGAAAACGGAAAACTGGCTGATCGCCGGGAGCAACTGAAATGATCAACATTCAACCGCGCCCGCCCTACACCTTCGCCAAGCGCCATGGACTGACCGTGCTCGAATGGCAGGCGGATGCGGCGCTGGTCGCGCATCGGCCGGACGTGCGCGTCGAGGCGATCGTGGAGATACGACGCTATTGCGATGCGCCGATCCGCTTGCAGGAAATGGATGCGACCGCGTTCGAGCGTCTGCTGCGCGACATGTACGAGCAAGGCGGCGATGACGCGCGGCAGATGGTCGCGGACATGGATGGTCGCGTCGATCTCGGTGCACTCGCCGAGGAACTGCCGGAACCCGAAGACCTGATGGAAAGCGACGACGAGGCCATCGTCATCCGCCTGATCAATGCGCTGCTCACGCAAGCGGTCAAGGAAAACGCGTCGGATATCCATATCGAACCGTTCGAGAACCGTCTGGTGGTGCGCTTCCGTGTCGATGGTCAGCTGCGTGAAGTGCTGGCACCGCAGCGCGCGGCCGCGGCGCCGATCGTGTCGCGCATCAAGGTGATGGCCAAGCTCGATATCGCCGAAAAGCGCCTGCCGCAGGATGGTCGCATCGCGTTGCGCGTCGCGGGTCGCCCGGTCGATGTGCGCGTCTCGACGATTCCCGCCGGTTATGGCGAACGCGTCGTACTGCGTCTGCTCGACAAACAGGCCGGACGCCTCGATCTCGAGAAGCTCGGCATGCAGCCGCAGATGCTCGACCAGGTGCATGACCTGATCTCGCGCCCGCACGGCATCCTGCTGGTCACTGGCCCGACCGGTTCCGGCAAGACCACGACGCTGTACGCGGCGCTGTCGAAGTTGAACGAAGCGACGCGCAATATCCTGACCGTCGAGGACCCGATCGAGTATTACCTCGACGGCATCGGCCAGACCCAGGTCAATACCAAGGTCGACATGAGCTTCGCGCGCGGCCTGCGCGCGATCCTGCGCCAGGACCCGGACGTGGTGATGGTCGGCGAAATCCGCGACCTGGAAACCGCGCAGATCGCGGTGCAGGCGTCGCTGACCGGGCATCTGGTCTTGTCCACCCTGCATACGAATTCCGCGGTCGGCGCAGTGGCGCGTTTGCGCGACATGGGCGTCGAACCGTTCCTGTTGTCGAGCTCGATGATCGGCGTGATCGCGCAACGTCTGGTGCGCGTGCTTGATCCGGCCACGCGCGAAGCCTATCCGGCGAGCGCCAGCGAACTCGCCGCGTTCAATCGTCCCGCCGATGAGAAAGTCACCTTGTATCGTCCGCGCACGGGGCTGCCCGGCAAACTGGCCGGTTACAAGGGTCGTACCGGTATCTACGAACTGGTGCTGGTCGACGAGGTGATGCGCAAACTCGTCCACGAAGGTGCGGCCGAAGCCGTGCTCGAAGCCGAAGCGCGCAAGCGCACACCGTCGATGCCCGCGGATGGTTGGGCCAAGTGCGTCGCCGGCATCACCTCGACCGACGAAGTGCTGCGCGTCACGCGCGAGGACTGAGGATGGCGGTGCCGGCACCGAGATCGACCTTCATCACCGTCACCGCATGGAGCCTGATCGCGGTCGGTGTGATCGGCGTGTTGTGCGCCGCCTTCGTTGGACTCGCCTGGCTGATGCTGCTCACGATCGACGAACGCGACGTGCTCGCCACGTCACCGATGTTCGCGCTGCTGCCACCGAGCGGTCAGTGGTTGATGCGCCACATCGGCGCGCTGTGCTTGGTGCTGCTGGTGACCAGTGTCGCGGCGATTCCGCTCGGCGTTGCGTTGCTGCGCCGCCGCGCCTGGGCGCGCGTCACCAGTGTCTGGACTTGTGTGCTGCTGTCGGCGCTGCACTTCATCGCCCTGCCCTGGCAATGGCTGGAAGTCG
>JAYUXS010000553.1:0-5861 GCA_043752845.1 Lysobacterales bacterium
GGCCCGCTGACTTGTTTCCCGCACCGTGTCCGACGACTTTGCCCAACATACGCCGCTGATGCGGCAGTTTTTCCGCGCCAAGAGCGAATTTCCGGACACTTTGCTGTTTTTCCGGATGGGTGATTTCTATGAGTTGTTTTTCGACGATGCGCGCAAGGCGGCGCGGCTGCTTGATGTCACGCTGACGCAACGCGGTCAGTCGGCCGGCGAACCGATTCCGATGTGCGGCGTGCCCCATCACGCTGCAGAAGGCTATCTGGCGAAGCTGGTGAAGCTCGGCGAATCGGTCGCGATCTGCGAACAGATCGGCGACCCCGCAGCATCCAAGGGACTGGTCGAACGCAAGGTGGTGCGCGTCATCACCCCGGGCACCTTGACCGACGAAGCGCTGTTGGAGGAGCGCCGCGACAACCTGCTGATCTCGATCACCCGCGTCGGCGAACGATTCGGCATCGCGTCGGTCGATGTCGCCGGCGGCCGCTTTACCCTGAGCGAAATCGATGGCGTCGCCGCCCTGCTTGCCGATATCGCACGCCTGGCACCGGCCGAATCGCTGCTCGACGAAAACGCTACCTGGCCGCAAGCCATCATCGACTTGCCCGGCTCCCGCAAACGCCCGCCGTGGCATTACGACCATGACAGCGCCGAGCGCGCGCTTTCCGAATTCTTCGGCACACGTGACCTGCGCGGCTTCGGCTGCGCCGATCTGAAGCTCGCGGTCGCAGCAGCGGGCGCCTTGCTCGCCTATTTGAAGGACACGCAGCGCGCGGCCTTGCCGCATCTGACGCGCCTGTCGGTCGAATCGACGGACGATACCATCGCCATGGACGCGGCGACGCGGCGAAATCTCGAACTCGACGCGCAAACCAGCGGCCGCAGCGGCGCCACCCTGTTTTCGGTGCTGGACACGACCGTGTCGCCGATGGGCGGACGCGCACTGAGACGCTGGCTGCATCGGCCGTTGCGCACACGTCGCGTACTGCAACTTCGCCATCAGGCGATCGCCGCGCTGATCGAATCCGGAACGATCAACAGCACGCGCGAACTGCTGCGCGGTATCGGCGACATCGAACGCATTCTCACCCGCGTGGCACTACGCTCGGCGCGGCCGCGCGATCTGTCGACGCTGCGCGATGCGCTGCTGATCGCACCAAGTTTGCACGCGCAACTGGCGAACATCGACAGTCCGCGCATCAGTGAACTGTGCACACATTTCGACCGCCACCACGACAGCGCCGCGCTGCTCGCCTCCGCATTGATCGAGCAGCCGCCGGTACTGCTGCGGGACGGCGGCGTGCTGCGTGCCGGCTTCGATGCCGAACTCGACGAACTGCGACTACTGTCGACGAATGCCGACCAGTTCCTGATCGACCTCGAAGCGCGCGAACGACTGGCCAGCGGCATCGCCACACTCAAGGTCGGTTACAACCGCGTGCATGGCTATTACATCGAGATCTCGCATGCGCATCGTGAACGCGCACCCACGCATTACACACGCCGCCAGACGATCAAGGGTGCCGAGCGCTACATCACTGACGAGCTGAAACAGTTCGAAGACAAGGTGCTCTCCGCCAAGGAACGCTCGCTGATGCGCGAGAAGGCGCTTTACGAACAATTGCTGGACGCGCTCGGTACACGCCTGGAAAGCCTGCGCGATGCAGCATCGGCCTTCAGCGAAATCGATGTGCTGGCGACGCTCGCGGAGCGCGCGCATGCGCTGAACTGGACCCTACCGGAACTGGTCGACACGGCCGGCATCGAGATCGTTCGCGGCCGCCATCCGGTCGTCGAGTCGGTACGCAGCGACCCGTTCGAACCGAACGATCTGGTGCTCGACCCGGCGCGCCGCATGCTCGTCATCACCGGCCCGAACATGGGCGGCAAGAGCACCTACATGCGTCAGGCGGCATTGATCGTGCTGCTCGCGCACATCGGCAGTTTCGTGCCCGCCGATCGCGCCTGCATCGGGCCAATCGATCGCATCTTCACGCGCATCGGTGCCGGCGACGATCTCGCCGCCGGGCAGTCGACGTTCATGGTCGAGATGAGCGAGACGGCGAACATCCTGCACAACGCGACGCCGCAAAGCCTGGTGCTGATGGACGAAGTTGGCCGCGGCACCAGCACCTATGATGGCCTTGCCCTCGCCTACGCCTGCGCGTTGCAACTCGCCACCCACAATCGCGCCTACACCCTGTTCGCGACGCATTATTTCGAGCTCACCGCACTCGCCGGCGATGTCGACGGCATTGCCAATGTGCATCTCGATGCCGCCGAACACGGCGACACGCTGGTGTTCCTGCACGCGGTGAAGGCGGGTCCGGCCAATCGCAGTTTCGGGCTGCAAGTCGCGGCACTGGCCGGCGTACCGAAGCCGGTCATCGACACCGCGCGCGCGCATTTGTTGGCGCTGGAATCGCGACCGAAAGAATCGACGAATGTCGGCGCGCGTCCGGACACACCGCAACAATTCAGCTTGTTCGATGCGACGCCACCAGCCCTCGATGCGCTGCGTGCACTCGACCCGGACACGATGAGCCCACGCGAGGCACTCGACGCCTTGTATCGCCTGAAATCACTGGCCTAGAGATTCCAACGCATGGACATCAATGCACTGCGCACGCAGATCGACGACATCGACGGCCAGCTCGTGGCATTGCTGGCAGCGCGCGCGCAGGTCACCGCCCACGTCGGCGCTTTCAAACGCGATCGCGGACTCGCCCTGTACGTACCGGAGCGCGAATCGGCGCTGCTCACTGCACGCAGGCAACAGGCACTGGCCGCGGGCGTCGATCCCGACCTGATCGAAGACGTGTTGCGGCGGGTGATGCGCGGTTCCTACACGACGCAAGAGACGCAATTGCCGGCCACCGGCGATGTCACCCAGCCGGTCGTCATTGTCGGCGGCCGCGGCGAAATGGGTACGTTGATGGCGAGCCTGTTCCGTCGCTCCGGTTATCCGGTGCGCCTGCTCGATGTCGACAACAGCGATGAAGCATCAGCGCTGATGCAGGACGCCGGTCTGGTGTTGATCGCGGTGCCGATCGACCGCACCTGTGCGGTGATCGAAGCACTGCCACCACTGCCCGCCCATTGCGTGCTCTGCGACATCACCTCGGTCAAGCATGCGCCGCTCGCCGCCATGCTCGCCGCGCATGCAGGGCCGGTCGTCGGCCTGCATCCGATGTTCGGTCCGGATGTCGGCAGCCTGGTCAAACAGGTGATTGTGGTCTGCCAGGGTCGCGATGACGCGCGCTGCGACTGGCTGTTGCGGCAACTTGAAGTCTGGGGCGCGTTGCTGCGTGACGAACGGGCCGACGTGCACGATCGCGCGATGCAGCTGATCCAGGCGATGCGCCATTTCACCAGCATCACCTATGGCGTATTTCTGGAGCGGCAATCGGCCGACCTCGGCCAACTGCTGCGTCTGAGCTCACCGATCTATCGTCTGGAACTGGCGATGGTCGGTCGTCTGTTCGCCCAAAGTCCGATCCTTTACGCCGACATCATGCTTCAAGCGGACATGCTGCCGCGCCTGATCGAAGCCTATCGCGATGCACTCGACGACCTGCTCGCATTGGTGCGCGCAGGTGACCGCGAAGCCTTGATCGCACGCTTCCGCGAAGGCCAGCATTACTTCGGCGACATGGCGCCGATCCTGCTCGCGGAAAGCGCCGAACTCTTGCGCAAGGTGCATGATGCGCAAGGTTCGAAGCCCGCCGCGAACGGCTGAATCAGCCTGCGATCAAGCGGCCGCAGCACCAGCGCCGAGTGCGGCCAGCCACTCGTCGTCGGAACCCTCGTTCACGCCTTCGAACAGGATCGTCGACAGATAGCGTTCGCCGGTATCCGCTGCCATGGCGAGCAAGGTGGCACCCGGTTCTGCGCGTTCGGCGACCTTGATTGCGGCGGCGATGGTCGCACCCGCAGACAGGCCGACGAACAAACCTTCTTCGCTGGCGAGACGACGCGCCGTATCGCGCGCCAGCAGGTCGTCGACCAACACGATTTCATCGACAATACTGCGGTTCAACACCGCCGGAATAAAGTCCGGCGTCCAGCCCTGGATCTTGTGCGGCGCCCACGGATTGCCGGTGAGCAGTGCCGCGCCCGCGGGTTCGGTCGCTACGATTCGCGTTTCCGGACGTGCCACTTTCAGTACTTCACCGACGCCGGTCAACGTGCCGCCCGTACCCCAGCCGGTGACGAAATAGTCAAGCCTGCGTCCGGCAAAATCGCGCAGAATTTCCGCGGCCGTGGTGCTGCGGTGATAGGCCGGATTCGCCGGATTTTCGAATTGACGCGAAAGGAACCAGCCATGTTGCGCCGCGAGTTCTTCGGCGCGCTTGACCATGCCGCTGCCGCGCGCGGCCGCTGGCGTCAGGATCACCTTGCCGCCATAGGCGCGGATCAGCTTGCGCCGTTCGATCGAAAACGTTTCGCTCATCACTGCGACAAAACCATAACCCCGCGCTGCCGCCACTGCGGCCAGCGCTACACCGGTGTTGCCCGAGGTCGCCTCGACAATCGTCTGTCCCGGCTTCAACACGCCGCGCTTTTCCGCATCGAGCACGATCGCGAGCGCCAGCCGATCCTTGACCGACCCCGCCGGATTGAAGGCTTCGACCTTGACGAAGAAATCGACATGCTCCGGTGCGATGCGATGCAATTTCACGACCGGCGTGTTGCCGATGGTGTCGAGAATCGAGTTGTAGATGGTCATGGCAAAAGTCCTTGCGTCAGGTAATGCGGGAAACACCGCGCATCACGCGGCGAGTTCGAGTTCATGGCGTTCCGGCACGGCCGACGGTTCCGGCGTGACGACACGAATGCTATCGATGGGTGCCGCACCGAACCAGTGCAACTCGCGCGCCAAAGCCGCGACTTCGCCGAGAATCAGCAGCGCCGGCGTTTGTATGGCAAAACGCTGTGCCGTTTCGGGCAAGGTCGCCAGCGTGCCGGTGACGACCCGTTGATCACGGCGCGTGCCGTTCTCGATGATCGCGAAGGGCGTCGCGGCGTCGCGCCCGTGTGCGATCAGGCGATCGCGAATGCGCGCGAGCCCGGCCACGCCCATGTAGAACGCCAGCGTCTGCCGATCCTGCGCCAGTCCGGCCCAGTCCAGCCGGTCGGCCGAACGTTCGCAATGCGCGGTGACCAATCGCACCGACTGGGCATGTTCGCGATGCGTCAGCGGGATGCCGGCATAGGCCGCGCAAGCGACAGCGGCCGTGATGCCCGGCACCACTTCAAAGGCAATGCCGGCCGCACGCAACGCCTGCAGTTCTTCACCGCCGCGTCCGAACACGAAGGGATCGCCTCCCTTCAGGCGCACGACCATGGCGCCGTTACGCGCATGCACGATCATCAACTGATGGATACCGTCCTGACTGACCGCATGATGTCCGGCGTGTTTGCCGACATCGATGAAAGTTGCATCGCGGCGCGCGAGTGCGAGCACGTCCGCGCTCACCAGTTGATCGTGCAAGATCACATCGGCTTCGTTCAGCACACGCAGTGCGCGCAAGGTGAGCAAGCCAGCATCACCGGGCCCGGCCCCGACCAAGGCAACCGAACCCGATGACGGCGTTGTGGTTGCTGCCGCCAATTCGATTTGCAGGCTGAACTCGGCGGCGGCGGCATCACCGGCACGTGCATGTCGTGTCGTCACACCACGCAATACGCGAGTGAACCAGCGTCGTCGCACGGACAGATCGGGCAAACGCGCGCGGATGGCGTCGCGATGCCGGTCGAACAAGGCCACCAAAGTTCCCCAGGATTCGTCGAACGCTGTTTCGATTTGTTCGCGGACCTGACGCGCAAGCATCGGTGCCGCGCCCGCCGTGGAAATCGCGATCTGC
>JAYUXS010000554.1:0-5860 GCA_043752845.1 Lysobacterales bacterium
GCCGAAATCGGCAACCGCGCCACACCCGCGCCCGAGTTCTACTGGCAACGCCACCGCGCCGGCCGCAGCTACGGCATCGAGTACGGCCCCACCGCGCCCTGTCATTGCCCGAAGTCGACGCGGCAACACGCGCATTGAACAATCCGCAGTAGTCTCGCGTGCGCTCCAGCGCACGGAGACTTGAGCATGGGCAGCACCGCCGCATTGATCTGGACGGTCTGGTTCAGTGCCATCGGCCTCGGCTATTTCATGTACGGCAAAGCCCAACGCATCGCTGCGCCGATGCTCTGCGGCATCGGCCTGATGGTCTACCCGTACTTCGTGTCCAACACGTATTTGCTGGTGATCGTCGGCGTCGTGCTGTGTGTGATTCCGTATCATTACCGGCGCACCGACTGAAGGCGGGATGCGTCATTCTGCAGTGCGATGGGCAAGCAAACGGGATCTGTATGGGCAATGGCGAGCAAGCTTCGAAATTCGCGCGCGTCTTGGAGGGATCATCACGCCCCGCGTGGCGCGCATGTGTTTCTTCGATAATCGTCGCGGCGTTCGCGACGGTTGCCGGCAACGCAGCACGCGCTGGAGATTCGCAGTCTTGTCCTGAGATCGCGGGGCACTATCGCGTCGATGGTTTCGGGCCTGTGCTTGGCGATGCACTCGATTTACTCGGCCTGCGCATGGCCGGCTTTACCGGCAGCGAAGTGAAGATCACCGGGCGTGTCGATACGGCGCTGCATTTCTGGATCAAGAGTGGCAGCAGCAGCCCAATGGGCAGTCAGCCGGTGCGCACGCTGACCCGCGGCTCCGACTATGTCTGCGAGAACGTCTCGATTGTGCTGAAGGGTACGGCGAGTTCGAGCCGGCAGACCGACGAAGGCTGGCTGGAAGGCAGTTCGACCGTGCGTCTCTCACGATCCGGCAGTGGTTTGGATCTTGCGACCGAGTTCCACGGCCGGCAGCGCACCACGATATTCAGCTACGACTCGGCACGCGTAAGTGTGCCCAAACTCGGCACCGCACGGACCTTGGGTGACGCGATCCGCTGGCCGAACGTCAGCGAACCAAAGCCAGTCGAATACATTCCGATTCCGGAATCCGCACAGGTCCAGCAGATTCGGAGGTCGCTGACTGCCTCGCTGCTCGGCGGCGTCAACCTTGGTGGTCTGGAAGACAGCGGCGCACGCGTGCTCGCCAGCCTGAACGCGCGGAGTTCAGAGGACGTGCTCGCGTTCGAGGACCGCTTGCGCGATGCGGCCATTCCCTATGCCGTGAAGCGCGCTCCGATTTGGTCGAACAATGGCTACAGCATGCAGTTCGTATTCACCGCGGCCGAGGGCGACGCGAAGTCTGCCTGGCACCCGAGCGAGTTCCGCGTGCAGCATGAGATCGAGCGCATACAGCACCCGATGGTGAGCGTCAGCAAGGTCGAAGACACGGGGGATACCTACATCGCGACGCTAGATGTCATCGGATCGGAATCGACCGAGACGATCCTGAAGCGCTTGCACCTGACCACCACGATGTTCAGCGCGATCGAAGTTCTCGACGACACACCGCATGCAACGGCGCGCAATTTGCGCATTGTGCGGCTGCGGTTGACGCTGCAATAGTTTGCAGCGAGATCATTCGAGCGGATCGACGCGCTTCGCAGTCGCGGCGTTGTAACGCGCCAGCATCCAGATACCCGCCATGACGACGGCGGTGCCGGCGATCTGGATCGGGGTGATGGCCTCATTGAGGATCCACCAGCCGAGGAAGAGCAGCGAGACCGGTCCGATCATCGCGGTTTGTGCGGTGCTGGCGGCACCGACGCGGGCGATCGCGAACATGGTCAGGTACACCGGGATGATGGTGCAGAACAACGCGTTGACGGCCGAGAGCTGGTAGACCGCGATGTCCAGGTGCCGCAAGTCCGCCCATGAATGTGCGGCGCTGAACTGGATCAGGCAGGCGACGGTGGAAATGCACATCGCATAGGCGACCAGGCGCAGGCTGCCAATGCGTTTGAGCAACTCGCCCGAGAGCAGCAGGTACAGCGCGTAACTGAGCGCCGCGAGGAACACCAGGACGGCGCCGAACGCGACATGTGCGCCGTCGACTCGCAGGTTCTCGAAGAACACCAGCACGATGCCGGCATAGCTCACCAGCATCGCGAACCATTGTCTGCGTGCCACCGGGCGTTTGAGGAACAGCAGGCCGATCAGCAACACCAGGCTCGGATTCAGGAACAGGATCAGGCGTTCCAGCGATGCGCTGATGTATTCGAGGCCCCAGAAATCGAGAAAGCTCGACAGGTAATAGCCGAGCAAGCCGAGCACGACAATGCGCCAGCGTGTGTCGGCATCGAGCGGTGCCTGGCTGCGGCGCGCCTTGATCGTTTCGAACACCGCGACGGCGGCGAACACCGGCAGCGAAAACAGCATGCGCAACGCCAGGGCGGTGGTCGCGTCGATGCCATGGCGATAGAGCAATTTCACGACCACGGCCTTCGCTGAAAAAAGCACGGCGGCGATGATCGCGAGCCACAGACCGTGGCGAGAGAGGTTCGATGCCGACACAAGTGGTTCCGATGCGTGAATGCGGCGATGAGGCGAGCTAAGCGGCGAGTTCGTGTCCGATGTCGCCGACCCAAGCGTCGAGTTCATCGAGGATGCGTTGGGCACGGCCATCGTCGCGATGGGCAAGCCGTAGTTCGTGGATCTGCGTGCGCTTGCTGGCGATGGTCTGGGTTTCGGCAACGACGCCGTCGATCAGGCGTGCGCGCGTCCAGTCGCGGTAGCGATCGGCCTCGGCGGCGTCCAACGTATCCGGGTAATGTCGCGCGCGGTAACGGAACAGCAATTCGCGATAGCGCTCGTCGCGCAGGCGCTCGGAGAATGTCATCAGTTCGGCACCGGTGGCACGGCGGATCTTCGGTAGCAGCGCCAGATCCGCTTCCGGCGGCAACCCGCTGTAGAGATCAGCTTCGGCGTCACAGTCGGCATAGCTGCGCGGCGCATCGAAGACCAGCTGCATCTTCGCGGTGAGCAGGCCGCGGTTGGCCATGAGCCATTCGAAATGCGTGTGACAGCGATCGGGATCAAGGCCGATACGATCGAGCGCAACGCCGGCGAGTGCACTCGCGGGCGCCAGCACCGGACAACGATTGAGATGCACGGTCTTGAGGGCAACACGTTCGACACCTTCAGGCAAGTCGGCGCGCGGCACGAACAGGCGGTCGCGCAGTTCGTCGACATCGAGTTCGAACAACGCAGACGGGTCGTCCATCAGATCGAACACGATCACGCCTTGCGGACTGTTCGGATTCGCCGCGAGCGCTGCGACCAGGGTTGTGCAGCCGCGTGTGCCTGGATAGCGCGTAGAGGTATGCAGCACCATGGCGGGTTTCGCGAGATCGAGCAAACGCGCCGCCGAGCGTTTGTCGCGATGTTGCAGCAGATACGTCCAGAGCTTCGGCTGCGCTTGCCTGAATTTGCGCGCCAGCGCGATCGTGGCGCGGACATCGGCGAGCGCGTCGTGCGCGGCGCCGTGTTCGATGCCATTCGCCCGTGTCAGATCTTCGAGTCGGAACGAAGGTGCGCCATCATCGCGGAGGGGCCAGTTGAGTCCGTCCGGGCGCAGGGCAAAGGCGGCGCGAATCGGATCGATCAGGTCCCAGCGCGAATTGCCGTTGCGCCACTCGCGGTCGTAGGGTGGATAGAAGTTTCGCCACAGGCCGTGTCGCGTCAGTTCATCGTCGAAGCGGATCGAGTTGTAGCCGATCACGCAACTGCCCGGCAGCATCATCGCTTCATGGATGCGCGCGAAGAATTCCGGTTCGCCCACGCCGTCGCGAAGCGCCTGCTGCGGTGTGATCCCGGTGACCAGACAGGCCTGCGGATCGGGCAGCACATCGCGCGCGGGCTGGCAGTAGAAGCTCAGGGGCGGTTCGATCTCGTCGAGCTCGACATCGCAACGGACTGCCGCGAACTGCGCCGGCCGATCCATGCGCGGATTGATGCCGAAGCTCTCGTAGTCGTGGAACAGGAAACTCGCGGGTCCTTCCGCCATGCATTCGCCCCGCTCAGCTGGCTTCGCGCAGTTCAGGCGACAGCGGTGTGCGTTCGACCTGGGCGAAGGGCAGGGCCAGTTCGAGACCGACCTGTGGTTCGCCGATGAAATAGCCCTGGATGTAGTCGACGGCGCATTCGCGCAGGATCGGCAGGATTTGCGGGCGATCGACAAATTCGGCGACCGTGAGCTTGCCAACCGAGTGGGCGATGCCGGTGATGGCCTCGACGACAGCGCGATCGATGCGGTCGTCGACCACGCCCTGGATGAACGAGCCGTCGATCTTCAGGTAATCGACATCGAGATGCTTGAGATGCGAGAAGGTCGAAAAACCGACGCCGAAATCATCCAGCGCAAAACGGCAGCCGAGCGCGCGCAGATGCCCGATCAGGGCGCGTGCCGATTCGAGATTGCTGACGGCGCGCGACTCGGTGATCTCGAACACCAGCTGGCTGCCGTCGACGTCGAACTCGACCAGTTTGTCGGTGACATAGCCGGCGGTCGCCGGATTCACCAGCGACTGCGCCGACAGATTCAAAGACAGCCGCACGTGATTGCCCTGGCGCGCGGTTTCGCGCAGCGCGCGCAAGGCGTTGTGGATGACCCAGCGATCAATGTCGAGCATCATGCCGAAGCGTTCGGCGGTTGGCAGGAAGGCATCGGGCGCGAGCAATCGGCCCTGTCCGTCGCGCAAGCGCAGCAGCACCTCGAAATACGGTTCCAGCAACTCGCTGCTGGTCTGCACGTGGCCGGTGAAATCGGCAAGCGGCACGATCGGCTGGTAGCTCAATACGAAGCCGTCGCTGCGCAATGCTTCCTCGAGTCTTGAGGACCAACCCAGTTCCATGTCCATGCTCGCGCGCTGGTCGGATTCCTGCGAGAACACATGCGTCTGGTTGCGGCCACCGTTCTTGGCGAGATGGCAGGCGATGTCTGCGTTCGCCATGGCTTCGACGGCGGACTCGGTGAGCCGGTCCATGCGCGACACGCCGATGGAAACGGTGATGCGATAACTCTTGCCGGCGTAGACGAAAGGATGTGTCGTCAGCGATCGCCGGAATTCGTCCGAGATCGCGTCGATGTCCATGCTGGTGACATTGCGCAGGATGATCGCGTACTCGTCGCCACCCATGCGCGCCAGGTGGTCGGATTGACGCAGCCGTGATTTCAGGCGCGAGCTGACTTCGATCAGCAACTGGTCGCCGGCGCTGTGGCCGGCGGTGTCGTTGATGTACTTGAAGCGGTCGACGTCGATGAACAGCAGCAGCGAGGTCTGTTCCGAGCGCTTCAGGCGCGAGATTTCCTGTTCGAGCTGGCTTTCGAAGAACGCGCGATTGTGCAGCTTGGTCAGCGAATCGTGGCTGGCCTGCCAACGCAGTTCCTCTTCCAGCACGCGGCGCGCGGAGACATCGCGGAAGGCCACGACCGAACCTTCGCGGACGCCATCGACATTCATCGGGAATACCGTGCATTCGACCGGAATCGGTCGCCGCGCCGCCGTGATGAACACGGTCTGCCAGTTCGGCACTTGCGACCCAGCTGAATAACACTGCGACAGAAAACAGGCCGAACGCGGCATCGGGGCGCCATTCTCGAAGGCATAGTGAAACTTCTCGTAGGCGGACTGACCGACCAGATCGGGCTCGTCGGCGTAACCGAGCAGATCGACCGCTGCGGGATTCGCGAACTGGATCAGGCCCTGACGATCGACGCCGTAGACACCGTCACCGACCGAGGCGAGGATGCCTTTCAGGCGGCGGCGTTCGGTGTCCACGGTCTTGCGGTCGGTGACCATGCGCGCCAGCGAATG
>JAYUXS010000555.1:0-2439 GCA_043752845.1 Lysobacterales bacterium
ATCACCGGTGACGAGCCCGCCGAAGGCAAGTGCGGTGAAGGCAAATGCGGTGAGGGTATGAAATCCGCCGCGGCCACCACTGACAAAGCAGCCGAAGGCAAGTGCGGTGAAGGCAAGTGCGGCGAAGACAAGAAAGCCGAAGGTTCCTGTGGCGAGAAGTCGGCTGAAGGAAAGTGTGGCGAAGGCAAATGTGGTGAAGGCAAGTGCGGCGAAGACAAGAAAGCCGAAGCCCCGAAGCAGTAATCTGCCGATGACTGCCGGAACCACGACTGGAATGAATTCCCCGGTTGCCGGCGCCGGTCTCGGCTTGCGTCGCGGACTGATGGCAGCGCTTGAAAGCCTGCCATCAGACGCCGTCGATTTTCTGGAAGTGGCACCGGAGAACTGGATCGGCGTCGGTGGCCGCCTCGGTCGACGTTTCCGTCAATTCACCGAGCGCTTTCCGTTTTCGGCCCATGGATTGTCGCTGTCGATCGGTGGCACCGAGCCACTGGACGAAACCTTCCTGCAGAAGCTGCGGCGTTTCCTCGATGAGCATGGCGTCCGCAATTTCAGCGACCATCTCAGCTATTGCAGCGATCACGGCCATCTGTACGACCTGATGCCTATCCCGTTCACGCAAGCCGCGGTGCGGCACTGCGCAGCGCGCATCCGTCAGGTGCAGGACGCGATCGGACGGCGCATGGCGATCGAAAATGTCTCGTTCTACACGCCGCTCGCGGGTGAGATGAGCGAGCGCGAATTCGTGATCGCGGTGCTCGAAGCCGCCGATTGCGACCTGCTGCTCGATGTCAACAACGTGCACGTCAACAGCGTCAATCATCGCTATGACGCCAAGGCATTTATTCGTGCGATGCCGGTCGAACGCGTCAGCTATTTCCATATCGCCGGCCACTACGTTGAGGCGCCGGGTCTGATCGTCGATACGCATGGCGCGGCGGTGATACCGGAAGTGTTCGACCTGCTCGATGTCGCCTACGCCGCATTCGGCACCAGGCCGACCTTGCTGGAACGTGATTTCAATTTTCCGCCGATTGCGGAACTGCTCGCCGAGCTCGATCGCATCCGTGCCATGCAATCGGGTGCGGCAAACCTGAGGCCGGTCGAGGTGCGCGCCGATGTCGCATGACGCGGCCGCAACCCTTGAATTGCAGCGCGAGTTCGCGCGTCATCTGCGCGATCCGGCGCTGTTTCCAATGCCGGACGGGCTCGAGGAGCGGCGCGTCAAGATCTATCGCGACCTGTTCTACAACAATATCGAGCGTTTGCTGTCGACGAATTTTCCGGTGATCCGCAAGCTGCTCGGCACAGCGCGGTGGCATGCGCTGGTGCGCGATTTCTATCGCGAACACGCGTCGCACACGCCGTTGTTCACCGAAATCGGACGCGAGTTGCAGCGTTATCTGGAGACGCGCGCAGCAGCTGATCGCGGTGATGCGCCGTTCCTCGTCGAACTCGCGCACTACGAATGGGCCGAGCTCGCCTTGTCGCTCGACGAACACGAGACCGATGCGATTGCGCATGATCCGGCGGGCGATGTGCTGGCTTCAGCACCGGTATTGTCGCCACTCGCCTGGACCTTCAGTTACCGCTGGCCAGTGCATCGGCTCAGCGCCGACTATCAGCCACTGTCGCCGCCAGAACAGCCGACGCATCTCGTGATCGTGCGCGATCGCCACGATCACATCTCGTTTCTCGAGCTCAGTCCGCTCGCCAAGGTGTTGCTCGACTTGCTGAAAGAACATCCCGGGCACGCGGGTCGTGATCTCATACACGCGCTCGCGGATGCCCTTCCGCAACTGCCGCGCACGACCTTGATTGAAGGTGCCAGCGCCAGCCTGCGGGAATTCCGACTGCGGGACATCGTGCTTGGCAGCGAAACCTGAGTGATAGAGTGTCCGCCATGGCCGAACCTGCTTCCAGACTCGCGACATACGACGATCTTTACGCCCTGCCGGTGAATCATGTCGGTGAAATCGTGCACGGCGTGCTGCATAGCCATCCGCGGCCGGCACCTCGGCATGTCCGCTCCGGGTCGATGCTCGGCAGCGAGCTGGCCGCGCCTTACGACAAGGGTCAGGGTGGCCCTGGCGGATGGTGGATCCTGGACGAGCCCGAGTGCCATTTCGGCGAGCATGTGCTGGTGCCTGACTTGGCCGGCTGGCGACGCGAGCGTATGCCAGCACTGCCTGAGACCGCATGGTTTGGTCTGGCACCGGACTGGGTCTGCGAAATTCTCTCGCCCGGCACGGCCAGACTGGATCGCGTACAGAAAATGCCGATCTATGCCGCGGCCGGCGTCGAGCACCTGTGGCTGGTCGATCCCGACCTGCGCACGCTCGAAGCGTATCGGCGCGAAGGCAATAGCTGGTTGCTCCTTGGCGGTCATGCCGATCAGGACGTCGTGCGCGTCGCGCCTTTCGACGCCATCGAATTGGA
>JAYUXS010000556.1:0-2435 GCA_043752845.1 Lysobacterales bacterium
AATAAGCCTAAAGAGCGCAGTGCGCTGGTACGGACCAATATCGTCCTTGATCGCGACCTGGTCGATGAAGTGAAACGCCGTACCGGTGCCAAGAGTGCGCGCGAAGCCGTGCAACACGCGCTCGAACGCGCGGCCGCGAAGCCGGACTACTCCGGGCTTTTTGCATTACGCGAAATGAACCCGATCCGACCGTTCTATGACCCCAAGGATCCAATGGCCGAAGAGCGCGCAGAGCAGTTCATGATTCGGGAAACTGCTGCGACCTATTCGCCGGCCGGACGCAAACGAATGGCGAAGAAGCCGGAGTGATTGTCGATTCATCGACACTGATTGACTGGCTCGCCGTCCGCAATACCGGGGCCACGACACTGTTGTCGTCCGCGATGCAGAGGCAAGAACACGCGTCAATATTGCCGTGCATTCTGCAAGAGGCGCTGCAGGGTGCACGCAATCTGGTGATGTTCGGTGCGCTTGCCGACCAGTTGCAGGTGTTTTGCGTGCTGCTGGTGGCGCATCCTGAATCTACAGCGAGGATGGCCGCGGACATCTACGCCCGCTGCCGCTGGTCGGGCTTCACGCCACGCAGTCCGATCGACTGCCTGATTGCGGCGTCGTGCATCGAATTGGACGAACCTCTGCTGCACAACGATCGCGATTTCAACCAGATCGCGCAAATCGATCGGCGTCTGAAATTAGTGGCAGCGTAGCGTTTCGTTTCGTTTGCCTCGGGTTGCGGCACGCAAGGTATCCTCTGCGCTTTGCTTTGGACCCTTCCAGATGACCTATCGCACCCGTTTTGCCCCCAGTCCAACCGGCCTGCTGCATCTTGGCGGCGCACGTACCGCGCTCTATTGTTGGCTGGAGGCGCGTCGCCGCGGCGGCACCTTCATCCTGCGCATCGAGGACACCGACCGCGAGCGTTCGACGCAGGAATCCGTCAACGCGATCCTCGATGCCATGGAATGGCTTGGCCTCGACTACGACGAAGGCCCGTTCTACCAGACCGATCGCATTGAACGATATCGCCATGTCGCGAATCAACTCGTCGACGAAGGCAAGGCTTATCTATGCTGGTGCAGCAAGGAGCGTCTGGAGTCACTCCGTGAGCAGCAAATGGCGAATCACGAGAAGCCACGTTACGACGGCCGCTGTCGCAATGGCGCAACTGCGATTGGCGGCGTGGTGCCGGTGATTCGATTCAAGAACCCGGAATCCGGCATCGTCGTCGTCAAGGACAAAGTGCGCGGGCATATCGAAATTGCGAACAGCGAACTCGATGATCTGATCATCTGGCGCTCGGACGACGTCCCGACCTACAACTTCGCGGTTGTGGTTGATGACATCGACATGAAGGTGTCCGAGGTGATCCGTGGCGACGACCACATCAACAACACGCCGCGCCAGATCAACATCTATCTGGCGATGGGGCATGAGCCGCCGGAGTTCGCGCATCTGCCGATGATTCTCGGTTCGGACGGCGCGCGTCTGTCCAAGCGCCACGGCGCGGTCAACGTGATGAACTACCGCGACGACGGTTTCCTGCCGCATGCGCTGCTCAACTATCTGGTGCGCCTCGGCTGGTCACATGGCGACCAGGAAGTGTTTTCGCGCGACGAGTTGATCCAGTTGTTCGATGTCGCTGATGTGAACAAGGCGGCGGCGCGTTTCGACGGCGATAAGCTTTTCTGGCTGAATCAGCACTACATGAAGACCGATGCGCCGGAAAAGGTGGCTGTGCATCTGGTGCCGCATCTCGAAGACCTGCACTACGCCATGGCGCACGGACCGAAGCCGGTCGAGATCGTCGTCGCTTTGCGCGACCGCGTGAAGACGCTCAAGGAAATGGCCGAACGCGCACGCTGCTGGTACGAGGAATTCGCAGCGTATGAGCCGGAAGCGGCAGCGAAGCATCTGGTCGCGGCCGCCGTGCCCGGACTGCGCGCGGCGCACGACGCTTTTGCGACAATCGCGGAACTCGAGTGGTCGGTCGCCACGGTCGATGCCGCGTTGCGCAAGGCCGCGGAAACGGTCGGGCTCGGTCTGGGCAAGGTCGCGCAGCCTTTGCGCGTCGCCATCACCGGCACGCAAGTGTCGCCGTCGATCGACCAGACCGTTTACCTGACCGGGCAGAAGCGCGCACTCGCGCGCATCGAAGCAGCGATCCAGCACTGTGAACGCCAGGTCGACTGATTGATGAGCCCGTTGCGCGCCGGCCAGCATCAGCACGCGCACGCACCGCACTCGTTCGTGCATGCGGTCGAGGCTGCATGCGAAACGCGGAGGCTGAAGTTGACGCCGATGCGACGACGGGTGCTGGAGTTGATCGCGCTGTCCGGCAAACCGGTGAAGGCCTACGACCTGCTGGACTCGTTGCGACCAGAGATGGTGCGCGCGGCACCGACCCAAGTCTATCGCGCGCTCGATTTCCTGATCGA
>JAYUXS010000557.1:0-5820 GCA_043752845.1 Lysobacterales bacterium
AGGCACAGTTGGCGGAGTTGATCGACATCGATCTAGACCCTTACCGGCATCGTGTCCTGATCAACCAGGGCGAGCAGCACGGCGTCTTCGTCGGTGAAGCGGCGATGGACGCGAATGGCCTGATCGGCCAAGTGCTGGAGATCGAAAAAGAACGATCGACGGTGATCCTGATCACCGACCCCAGCCATGCCGTGCCGGTGCGGGTACAGCGCACCGGGCTGCGCGTGATTGCTTACGGCACCGGCGAAGCGGATCGGCTGGAAATGCCGCATGTGCCGTTCAGTGCCGACATACAGGTTGGCGATCTGCTGGTGACGTCGGGCATCGGCGGGCGCTTCCCGCCGGGCTTGCCGGTGGCTTTGGTCATCGCCGTACAGGCTGACGATTCCGCCACCTTTGCGGTCGCCGAAGCGCGGCCGTTGGCGCGTATCACCCACGCCAGCGAATTGTTGCTGGTCAAGGACGAAACGCTCGCGCTGCAGCCGCTGTCGCAACCGCAAATCGAGTTCGTCGGGCCGCCGGTCGGCTTGCGGGTTCCAGTGCCGGAGCCGACGCCATGAGCCGCGAACGCAGTGCCGGTCTATGGGTGCTGTTGAGCGTGCTGGTCGCGTCCTTGCTGACGGTGATCGCCATTCCAGAAGCGGTGCGCACGCTGCGTCCGTTCTGGTTGGCCCTGATCGTCATCTACTGGACGATTGAGGCACCTGATCGTTTCGCCATCGGTTTTGCATTCGCGCTCGGTGTGCTGCAGGACTTGCTGGTCGGCACCTTGCTTGGCGAGCACGCGTTCCGGCTTGCGATCGTCGCGTTCATCGTGCTGCGCTTCCGATCGCGCATCCGTTTCTTTCCGATGTGGCAACAGGCGCTGGCGGTCGGGGCATTGTTGTTGAACGATCGCGTCGTGGTGCTGATCCTGCGCGCAATCTCGGGTGAATTCGCGATCGATTGGCAGTATTGGCTGGCGCCGGTGGTGGGCGCGGCGTTGTGGCCCTGGGTGTTCCTGCTGCTCGACGATCTCCGCGCCCGCGGACGCTCGCGGGAGCCGTGACGGTGTTTGCGCGCTCGCGTCGTGCGGTCAAGGATCTGGTGCAGGAGACCAACCTGTTTCGCGTGCGCGCGGCTGAGGGATTTCTGATCATCGCGGTGTGTCTCGGCGTGCTGCTCGCGCGTTACGCCTGGCTGCAGGTGTTGCGACACGACGAATTCAGTGCGCGATCCGACGAAAACCGGGTCAAGCTGAAACCGCTGCCACCGAGCCGCGGCCTGATCTACGACCGCAATGGCGTGCTGCTGGCCGAGAACATTCTCGACTACCGCATGGAACTGATACCGGAACAGATCCACGATGTCGATGCGACGCTGGCGCAGCTCGCCGAAGTCGTTGCGATCTCGGCCGATGACCGCGAACTGTTCGACGCCCAGCGCAAGGTCAAGCGCCGCTTCAACAACATCCCGCTGCGGTTCGCGCTGACCGAAACCGAGGTTGCGCGTTTTGCGCTTGAGCGACATCGCTTTCCGGGCGTGGAAGTGGTGCCGTACCTGACCCGCTACTACCCGCAAGGCACCGACTTCGCCCATGTCATCGGCTACGTTGGCCGTATCGACGAGGAAGATCGCGAACGTCTGGAAGATGCGCGCTACAGCGCGACCACGCATATCGGCAAGACCGGCATCGAGCGTTACTACGAAGACTTGTTGCTGGGCGACGTCGGCTACGAACGCGTGGAAACCAATGCCGAAGGGCGTGCGTTGCGCGTGCTCGGGCGGGTGGTGCCGAAACCCGGCAAGCATCTGCATCTGACCATCGACGCCAATCTTCAGCGCGCCGCGGTTGCCGCGTTTGACGGACGCCCCGGCGCGGCAGTCGCGATCGATCCGCGCAACGGTGAAGTGCTGGCGATGGTGTCGCAGCCGGCCTTCGATCCCAATCTTTTCGTCAACGGCATCTCCCGCCACGACTACGCGGCGTTGCTTGCCGCGGTGCAGCGCCCGCTTTACAACCGCGCCGTGCTGGGCGGCTATGAGCCGGGATCGACGATCAAGCCGTTCATCGCGGTGATGGGCCTGCGGCTTGGCTTGCGTACGCCCGAAAGCACCGTATTCTCGACCGGCGAATACCGCTTGCCCGGGCAGTCGCCGGTGTGGCGCGACTGGAAGCGTGGCGGCCATGGCACGGTGAATCTGCGCGAAGCGCTTTCGCAGTCGGTCAATACCTATTTCTACGATCTCGCTGTTGATACCGGCGTCGACCGCATCGAGTCGGAAATGCGCGCCTTCGGTTTCGGTGCGCCGACCGGCTTGGACCTGACCGGCGAACCGTCCGGTGTCTTGCCATCACGCAGCTGGAAACAGAAGCGCTTCGGCAAGGCGTGGTATCCCGGCGAAACCGTGATCGCCGGTATCGGGCAAGGTTACTGGGTGGTGAGCCCGATCCAGCTTGCGCATGCGCTTGCGACTCTCGCCGCACGTGGCGATTCGTATCGTCCGCACCTGCTGAAAAGCCTGCAGGCGGCGATCGATGCGCCGGCCCAAGCGCGGCCCATCGAGGCGATCAATGCGCACGTCGCCGCGGCGCCGGAAATATGGGATGCGGTGCGCGTCGGCATGGAAGCGGTGATGCACTCGCCAACGGGTACGGCGCGCACCAGCGGCATGAATGCGCCTTATCGCATCGCCGGCAAGAGCGGCACAGCGCAGCGTGCGCGTGCTCGCAGCGACCGCGAATACAACGCCGCGACCACGCCCGAGCATCTGCGCCATCAGGCGCTGTTTGTCGCATTCGCGCCGAGCGAAACGCCGACCATCGCGGTGGCTGTCATCGTCGAACACGGATCGAGTGGCTCAAAGGCCGCGGCGCCGGTGGCGCGCGCGATTCTCGACGCCTATCTGCTGAAGCCACCTGCAGGTGAGGTGCCATGATCGACTTCGATCTGATGGCGCGGGCCGAGTATCGACTTGCGCGCTGGTTGAAGCGGCCGCGAGTCGATCTGCCCCTGCTCGGCGCGCTGTTGCTGGTGGCGACGACCGGTCTCGTGGTGCTCTTCAGTGCCAGCGCCGAGGATCCATCGCAAGTGCTCAAGCAGAGTCTGCGCCTCGGGCTCGGATTTGTCGTCCTGTTGGTGTTTGCGCGCATTCCGCCGACCGTGTTTCGAACCTGGACGCCCTGGTTCTATGCGGCCACCGTGTGTTTGCTGGTTGCTGTGCTGATTTTCGGCGAGGGTCGCGGTGCCCACCGCTGGCTGGATTTGAAAGTATTGCGCTTCCAGCCTTCCGAGCTTGCCAAGCTGGCGCTGCCGATGATGGTCGCTTGGTTCCTGCATACGCGCGCCTTGCCGCCGACATGGCGCGATCTGCTGACGTGCACGGTGCTGATCGGCGTACCGGCCGGATTGATCATGGATCAGCCGGACCTCGGAACGGCATTGCTGGTCGCAGCGAGTGGCGCCTTCGCGGTGTTTCTCGCAGGCATTGGCTGGGGGCGTATCAGCCTGATCATCGGTGCTGGCGCGGCCTTGTTGCCACTGCTTTGGCACGGCATGCACGAGTATCAGCGCAATCGCGTGCGCATGTTTCTTGATCCCGAGGCGGATCCGCTCGGCAACGGCTGGAACATCATCCAGTCGCAGATTGCGGTCGGTTCCGGCGGCGTGGTTGGCAAGGGCTGGCTCGGCTCGACCCAGGCGCGACTCGACTTCCTGCCCGAGCACACCACCGACTTCATCTTTGCGGTCTATTCCGAAGAATTCGGCTTGATCGGCGTGGCCGCGATCATCGCCCTGTACCTGTTCATCATCGGGCGCGGGCTGTGGGTGGCGGCGAACGCACGCGATACTTATTCGCGCCTGCTCGCCGGGTCGCTCAGCATGACTTTCTTCGTTTACGTCATGGTCAACGGCGGCATGATTGCGGGTCTGTTGCCCGTGGTCGGTGTGCCGATGCCGCTGATCAGCTACGGCGGCACCTCGGCGGTCAGTCTGCTCGCCGGATTCGGCATCCTGATGTCGATTCACGCGCATCGCCTGCGCGGGCGCTAGGCTACGCGCGCTCAAAACCTATGGAATTCGCATGACCTCAATGTTTCGACTCATCTTCGCGTTACTGGTGACCACCTTTTCCGTTCAGGGCATCGCCAAAGCTGTCGAGGCGCATCCCGGTGCACGCGTGTTGTTGCGTGAATTGAAGGCCGAAACCAAGGCCGATCGGGCCACTGTGCAGCGCTGGCGCGAGGTGTTGGCCAAAGCGAAGTATCAGGACAGCATCATCACCCTGATCAGCAAGCCGGCCGAAAAGACCAAGCCGTGGAAAGACTACCGCCCGATCTTCATGACCGCGAAGCGCCGCGACGACGGTGTCGCGTTCTATCGCGACAACCGCGCGCTGTTCGATCAGGTGAGCCGCGACACCGGCGTGCCGGCGGAAATCATCGTTGCCATCATCGGTGTCGAAACCAGTTACGGCCGCATCACCGGTACCTACAAAGTCATCGATGCGCTCGCCACGCTCGCTTTCTACTACCCCCCACGCGCGGAATTCTTCCGCGGCGAACTCAAGCGCCTGCTCGCGCTCGACGGCCGATTCCCGAAGCCGATCGAAGAGCTGACCGGCTCCTATGCCGGCGCCATGGGCTGGGGCCAGTTCATGCCGACGAGTTTTGCCAACTGGGCGCGCGACGGCGACGGCGATGGTGTCGTCGACCTGTGGGCGTCGAAGCCCGACATCGTGCACTCGGTCGCGAACTATTTCATCGCCCATGGTTGGACCAACGGCGCGGCCGTGGCCGGACGCGCGATCGCAGCACCGAAAGCGGTGCTGCCCGAAATCCGCGCCACCGAAACCATCCACACGATCGATACCCTGGCGCGCGCCGGTTACACGCTGACCGATCATTTCGACCCGGCCACCAAGGCGACCCTGTTGGTGCTCGAAGGCGCGCAGGGTAGTGAACATTGGATCACCTTCCAGAACTTCTACGTGATCTCGCGTTACAACCGCTCGCCGCTGTACAGCATGGCGGTCTGGCAGTTGAGCCAGGAGATTGCCGCCGGCATGGCAGCAACGCGCTGATGGGTGTGCGTTATGCCGCAGTGCTCCTGACGCTGTTGATCGCGGCCTGCGGCGGCGGACGCGTGCGCGATGGCGGCCCAGCGCCGCTCGATCCCAATCAGGATCGGGCACCACCCGGCGAAGTCGACGTAAGCCAGATCCCCGAACCGGTACCGCGCGCCGAGCCGCGCAGTCGTTATGGCAACCCGCCGTCCTACACCGTGCTCGGCCGCACCTACCACGTGCTCGACAGCGCGCTCGGCTATAGCGAGCGCGGCATCGCCTCGTGGTACGGCACCAAGTTCCACGGCCGGCTCACTTCGTCGCGCGAGCCTTACGACATGTACGCGTTCACGGCGGCGCACAAGTCGTTGCCGCTACCGAGCTACGTGCGCGTGACCAATCTCGACAATGGCGAGAGCCTGGTGTTGCGCGTCAACGATCGCGGCCCGTTTCACCCGAACCGCATCATCGATCTGTCCTATGCCGCGGCCATCCGACTCGGCATCGCCGCGCGCGGCACCGGTCTGGTCGAAGTCACCGCGATCGACCCCGGGCATCCGGATGCCGTCGCCGTGTCGCGCCCGCAATCCGCTAGCTCGCACCCGTTATTTGTTCAGGCCGGTTCATTCGCGAGCCGCGACAATGCGCGACGTCTGCGCGATCGTCTCATTGAGGCCGGTTTCGATGATCTGTTCCTGGATCGGGTGTTGATGCGCGGTGAGTTGTTTCATCGCGTGCGCATCGGTCCGCTGGACTCGATCGAACGTGCGGATG
>JAYUXS010000558.1:0-2433 GCA_043752845.1 Lysobacterales bacterium
GCATCGGGTAGAAGATCGCGCCGAGGAAGGCGAGACCGATACCGTAGCCAGTGCCCTTGCCGAAACTCTTGGCCATGTCGATCGAAATAATGATCAGCACGACGAAGTTGACGAACGGGATCAGCAGCAACACCAGCCACCAGAGTGGGCGACCGACAATCTGCAGCATGACGATGATGTTGTAGATCGGAACCAGACAGGCCCAGCCGGGCTTGCCGGCCTTGACGAACACTTTCCAGAAGCCGGCGAGGACGGCGATCATCACCGCCAACCACACCAACATCATAAAAACGCCTGCAATACCACCGCCACCAGAACTTTCCATTGTGCATTCCCCAAGTTGTTATTCAAAAACGACGCGAGTCCACCAAGCCGGATCCGGGCGCGCCAACCCCATATCCGTATTGCCCAATCATCATTGAACGCATTGATGCATTCAATACGAACGTGAATTGGCGAAAAAAAGGGACATCTGGCGCAGCTGGCGGTACCCGCACGCGCGCAGGCGCGGTCGGTTCAGGGCCGCTGCAACGCCGCGCGCCTTGCCAGCACCACGAATAGGGCGCGCGCCTCGGCCACTGGCAGATAGGGGATATGAATGCCGCTGCCCATCGGGTCGGCGGCCATGGTGTCGATCTGGATGCTGGCCATCTGTGCACGGCGATCAAACGGTGACTGCTTGAACTCGACGGCCTGCACCTTGCCTAGTTCGATCAACGCGTAACGGCGAGATTGCCAGCCGTGCCGCCAGACCAGGAAGCGGTCGTCCATCGCATAGCGGGTAAAGCCGACCCAACCGCGCGCCGCGAACACACTGTAGGCGACACCCGCGAGCAGCAGGAACGCAAACGGCCCGAACCAGAACATCACATTCGCCGTCGCGAACAGCCAGAAGAAGATCGACCAGCGCGCGCGTCTGCGCCACGCGCGTGGATGCAGCCCACGCCAAGGCAAGGCATGCAGCGTCGGAGCATGCAGGATCTCGGCGAGCAGGGCATCGACCTGCGCCGGCGTCGCGATTGGCGCCAGCCAATGCAACTTGCCGCTCTCGTCGTTGATCGCGCGCACACCGCCGGCGACATCGGTTTTCAGGCTCATGCGCTTGAACAGCCGATGCAACAACGTCTCCTCGATGTGCAGCATCTGCAGGCGATCGATGCGCGCGCTGCCATGTGCATGCGTGAGCAAGCCGCCTCCTGCCCCAAGGCGGTCGCCATCGCGCTCAAGCCGGAAGCCGTGATGCATCAAGATCGCCAGGGCAACCGACAGCAGGCGCAGCAGAACGAACAAGCCCAGCAGCAGCGCACCGCCACCGATCAGCATGGTGAGCCAGCCATAGTGCTGCGCAGACACCTGGCCGACACCTTGCTCGATCCAGTTGAACGGCATGCGCCAGGCCTTGCCCGAATTCATCGGCTGGAACTGCCAAATCGCTGCCGCCGCGCCGGCAACAACGACCATGCCACGGTTCGAAATCAGGCCCAGTCGCAACAATTCACCCAGTGGCAAGGCCAGCAGCGGGCGCGTGGGATCTGCCGGCATTGCACCCTGGTCGACATGCGCGTCGGCAGCTACTTGGCTGGTGCTGCGCCTGGCGCGCAAGATGCCGACCAGGGCATCGGCATCGGCAATATGCAGCACTTTCATCACCGCTTCCGGCTTGATGCCACCGCCGGATTCGAGGCGCAATTCGGTGACGCCGAACCAGCGATGCAGCAGATTGCTGCGGCGCGCGATGTTCTGGATACGGGCGAACGGAATATGCCGTTCGGTGCGATCGAAGATGCCTTCGCGCACGTGCAGCTCATCGGCATCGATGCGATAGCGGAAGCCGATGCTGTACACAAAGGCATACAACGCGAATGCGACCGCGGCGACCAGGATGAACAACTCCCACCATTCGCCGCGACCGAACAATACGAACACGATCAGCGGCAATGCCGCCTCACGCAGTTGCGTGGTCAGCACGAACAACCACGAGAACGGATGCAGTCGCTGCTCGGTGCCGCCGCCGACCGACGGACCGGCGTCAGGCGCGCCGGAGTCAGGCGCCATCTGCGTGCAACTTGCGATCGAGCAGGGCGTCACGCAGCGATTCGGCCAGTGCCCGCGGCAAGCCCGGCACCACGATGCTCTCGAGGCGCGTACCGGCGGTGTGAATGGCGACACTGGCCATGTCCCAGCGCCGATCAAGTGGCCCTTGGTTGATCTCGGTGTGCTGGATGCGTGCACGCGGCACGAACACCTCACCGCGCCACCAGACGCCACGTCGGATCAACATGCCATCAACCAGATGCGCAGCCGAAAATGCACGCGCGTAGCGCCGCGCATACAACCAACCGAGGGTCATGCCAATGGTCAGCGCCGCCAATGCGCCAACAAAAAATGGCCCCAGATTCGCGAGGATGATGCCCGCCACGAGCGGTGGCGCAA
>JAYUXS010000559.1:0-5809 GCA_043752845.1 Lysobacterales bacterium
GGATCATGATGTAAACCTCGGGATGCCCGAAGAACCAGAAGATGTGCTGGAACATCACCGGGTCACCGCCGCCGGTGGCGCTGAAGAACGTCGTGTCGAAGAACTTGTCGGTGAGCAGCATCGTCACCGCACCGGCGAGCACCGGCATCACTGCGATCAACAGGAACGCCGTGATCAACCAAGACCAGACGAACACCGGCATCTTCAACAAGTCCATGCCCGGTGCGCGCATGTTCAGAATCGTCGCGATGATGTTGATCGCGCCCATGATCGAGCTGATGCCCATCATGTGTATGGCGAAGATGGTGAACGCGACCGAATCGCCGCCCTGCAGTGACAGCGGCGGATACAGCGTCCAGCCGCCGGCCGGGCCACCACCACCGATGTCGAAGAACACCTTGAGCGCGAGCGGCAGCAGCAGCGTCGTGAACGCGAACGGCATGATCCAGAACGACCAGTTGTTCATGCGCGGCAGGGCCATGTCCGGCGCGCCTACCATCATCGGGATCATCCAGTTGGCAAGACCGACGAAAGCCGGCATCACCGCGCCGAAGATCATCACCAGCGCGTGCATGGTGGTCATCTGATTGAAGAATTCGGGTTCGACCAATTGCAGACCGGGGAACATCAGTTCGCCGCGGATGACCATCGCCATCAGCCCGCCGATGAAGAACATGACCAGCGAGAACACCAGATACATGGTGCCGATGTCTTTGTGGTTCGTGGCGTAGAGCCAGCGATTCACGAAGCCGTGCGGCTTGTGATCCTGGTCGTGGGCAGCGTGGTCGTCGTGGTGCGCGGTCGCGTCATGGGCCATGAGCTGTCTCCGAATGATTCAATCAACCCTGAGCCGGCGCAGATTCAACTGCGGCAGGCTCAGCGGTGGGGGGGATAGGGGCGGCGACAGGGGCAGCAGCAGGTGCGGCGACTTTCGGTTGCATCGCCACTTCCTGCTCGGCGAGCCAGCGTTCGAATTCGGCCTTCGGCTTCACTTCGACAACGATCGGCATGAAGCCGTGGTCCTTGCCGCAGAGCTCCGCGCACTGGCCGCGATAGATGCCGGGCTTGCTGACCAGCGTCCAGGTGTCATTGATGATGCCGGGAATGGCGTCCTGCTTCCAACCGAGCGCCGGCACCCACCAGGCGTGGATGACGTCGGCAGCGGTGATCACGAAGCGCACCTTGGTGTCGGCGGGAATGACCAGCGGGCGGTCGACATTCCGCAGGTAGTTGTCGACTTTGGCCGGGTCCATGTTCGAGCCGAGCTGGCGGGTGTCGTCGCTCAGGCGGTCCAGCGAACTGATGAAGCTGACGTCGGTACCGACGTAGCGATAGCCCCATTTCCACTGATAGCCGGTGACTTCGATGGTCATCTCGGAATCACGAGTGTCGGCCATGTTCATCAGCACTTTCGTGGCCGGCCAGGCCATCGCCACGAGGATGATCACCGGGATGATGGTGAGCAGGATCTCGGCCTTGTCGTTGTGCGCCCACTTCGCTGCGACGGCACCGCGCGATTTGCGGAAGCGGAACATGGCGATTCCCATGGCGCCGAACACCAGGATGCCGATCACCACGCAGATCCACAATACGACCATGTGCAGGTCGTAAACCTGTTTCGAGGTCTCGGTCACGCCTTCGGTCATGTTCAATTGCCAGCGCTGAATCGCGGCAAATCCCGGGGTGCTTGCAGCCAGCGCCATGGCGCCAAACGCAAACCGCGACATCATCGTTCCGATCAGCTTCATCCGTCACCCGTCCGGCCGCTTTCGGCCTCAGTACTTCGTTCGCGTGGCCTCGACCGCTGGCGCGGCCAAAACCTTCAATGTTTCGTCGCCTGCAGGCGCGTTCGTCGCTTCGCCGCATCAGGAGTGCATCGTCTGAATCTGCGGTTCGCAGATGCTGTCGATGCATTCCTGGAAACGTGAAGCCCGATGCGCCATGCGGCAGGGCTGCGCATGATAGTGGCGGGCCATGTGAAGGGGCAACCAAATCCATGTGCAGGACACGGGAAAGCATCGATTCGCGACCATTGCTCTTCGCTACACTACGCGCCCTCGCGCAGCCGCGCTGCCCAGACAGCCGCCCATGACCGAATCCGTCGCCATCCTGTCCCCGGAATTGCCGGAACCTGCCGAGCCGTCCTGGCAGGCGATTACCGCGATGTATGCGGCTGATGAAGCCTTGGCGCTGCAGCCGCTGCTTCAAGCGGCGACACTCGCCGATGCCGACCGCGCCCAGGTGCTGGCCCGGGCCGGTGACCTGGTCGCCCGTGTGCGCGCCAAATCGGCGCAGCAGAGCGTCGTCGAGAGCTTCATGCGCGAGTATGACCTGTCGTCCGAGGAAGGCGTGCTGTTGATGTGCGTTGCCGAGGCGCTGCTGCGCATCCCGGATGCCGACACCGCCGACAAGCTGATCCGCGACAAGCTCGGCGATGCCGCGTGGAATACCCATCTCGGCAAGAGTTCGTCACTGTTCGTGAACGCCGGCACTTGGGGTCTGATGCTGACCGGGAAACTGATTTCCCTGGGCGAAGAGACGCAACGCAATTTTCTTGGCGCGATCAAGCGCATGGTCGCGCGCAGCGGTGAACCGGTCGTGCGCCTTGCCGTTCGCCAGGCGATGAAGATCATGGGCCATCAGTTCGTGATGGGGCGCACGATCGACGAAGCGCTCGACCGTTCGCGCGACAAGGACAACCGCGCCTACCGCTATTCCTTCGACATGCTTGGCGAAGGCGCGTTGACCACGGCCGACGCCGCGCGCTATTTCAAGGCGTATCAGGCCGCGATCCGCGCCATCGGATCACGCGGTCCGTTTGCCAGCGTCATCGATGCACCGTCGATCTCGGTCAAGCTCTCCGCCCTGCATCCGCGTTACGAAGTCGCCAAGCGTGCTCGCGTGAAGGCCGAACTGCAGCCGATGCTGCTCGAACTTGCGCAGCTGGCGATGCAGCAGCAGATCGGCATGACTGTCGACGCCGAGGAATCGGATCGCCTGGAGCTATCGCTCGAGATCATCGCCGCCGTGTTCCGGGATCCGTCGCTCGAAGGCTGGAATGGTTTTGGATTGGCCATTCAGGCCTACCAGAAGCGTTGCCCGCAAGTGATCGACTGGCTTGCCGAGCAGGCCAGGGCCTGCAATCGACGCTGGTGCGTGCGCCTGGTCAAGGGCGCGTACTGGGATTCGGAAGTGAAACGCGCGCAAGTCGAAGGCTATGCGGGTTTCCCGGTGTGGACGCGCAAACCAAACACCGATGTCGCCTACCTCGGTTGTGCGCGCAAGTTGTTTGAACATGGCGATGCCTTCTATCCGCAGTTCGCGACGCACAACGCGCATACGATTGCGGCAATCCATCATTTTGCGAACGGGCGAGTTTTCGAATTCCAGCGCCTGCACGGCATGGGCGCCGACTTGTACGCCGAGGTGATCGGCGAGAAGGACCTGAATGTGCCGTGTCGCGTCTACGCACCGGTCGGATCGCACGAGGATCTGCTGCCGTATCT
Organism: Lysobacterales bacterium; assembly: GCA_043752845.1. Lineage (GTDB taxonomy): Bacteria > Pseudomonadota > Gammaproteobacteria > Xanthomonadales > Ahniellaceae > JADKHK01. The sequence goes on from JAYUXS010000559.1 coordinate 3,507, forward strand.
GGTGCGACGCTTGCTCGAGAACGGCGCCAACACCAGCTTCGTCAACCGCATTGTCGACGAGTCGCAGCCGATCGCCGAGATCGTCACCGACCCGGCCGAAGTGGTCGCCCGTTTCCACAGCATCCATCACCCTCGCATCGACGCGCCGGCCAATCTGTTCGGCGACCAACGGAAGAATTCCATGGGCATCAATCTCGCCAACGACAACGATCTGCGCCAGCTCGCCGCACACATGAATGCCGCCACCAAGGCGTGGACTGCGACCCCGCTGGTGCCGGGCTACAAGGCGACGCAAGCATTGCTGCCGGTGACCAATCCAGCCGATCGTCGACAGCAGATCGGCAGCTGGATTCCGGCCGACGCAGCGGCGGTAGCGCTCGCTCTCGACAACGCCGCTGCGGCGCAGGCGAGCTGGGACGCGGTGCCACCCGCAGCGCGCGCCAAGATCATTGAACACGCCGCCGATCTGCTCGAAGCACGCCACGCCGAGTTCATGGCGATCGCGGTGCGCGAGGCCGGCAAGACCTTGCCGGATGCAATCGCTGAAGTGCGCGAAGCGGTCGACTTCTGCCGCTACTACGCCGCTTTGGCGCGCAAGATGATGGGCACACCGGAACAGCTCAAGGGCCCGACCGGCGAAATGAACCAGCTGAGTCTGCATGGTCGCGGCATCTTCGTCTGCATCAGTCCGTGGAATTTCCCGCTCGCGATCTTCATGGGTCAGGTGGTGGCCGCACTCGTCACTGGCAATGCCGTGATCGCAAAGCCCGCCGAACAGACCAATGTGATCGCGCACGCTGCAGTGAAACTGTTGCACGAAGCCGGCGTGCCGGAAGCGGTCATGCAGTTGCTGCCGGGCGACGGCGCAACGGTAGGTGCGGCATTGACCAAGGATCCGCGCGTGGTCGGTGTGGCCTTTACCGGGTCCACGGAAACCGCGCGCCTGATCAATCGCAGTCTGGCTGCGCGGGATGCGGCGATTGGTGTGCTGATTGCCGAAACCGGCGGACAAAATGCCCTGATCGCCGATTCGTCAGCGCTGCCCGAACAGCTGGTGAAGGACGCGCTCAATGCCGCCTTCGGTTCAGCCGGCCAACGCTGTTCGGCGGCGCGCATTCTGTTTGTGCAGGAAGACATTGCCGACAAGGTTTGTCACATGCTCGCCGGCGCCATGGGCGAAGTCGTGGTCGGCGACCCCGGACTGTTGTCCACCGACATCGGCCCGGTGATCGACGAGGACGCACGCGCCATCCTGGAAACGCACGCGGCACGTATGGACAAGGAGTCGCGGCTGATCAAGCAGGTTGCGCTCGATCCGGCGAAAACCGGGCACGGCAGTTTCTTCGCGCCACGCGCCTACGAGATCAAGTCGCTGTCGCAGCTGCATCGTGAAGTGTTCGGGCCGGTGCTGCACGTGCTGCGCTTCGCCGCGAAGGATCTCGATCAAGTCATCGCCGACATCAATGCCACCGGTTATGGCCTGACGCTCGGCATCCACTCCCGTATCGATGGCACGGTCGAGAAGATCTCCAAGGGTGTGCGCGTCGGCAATTGTTATGTGAATCGCAACCAGATCGGCGCCGTCGTCGGCGTGCAGCCGTTCGGTGGCGAGGGCCTGTCGGGCACTGGACCCAAGGCTGGCGGGCCGCATTATTTGGCGCGTTTCGTCACGGAGCGCACCCTGACGATCAACACCACGGCGGCAGGCGGCAACGCGTCGTTGCTGACCTTGGGAGAATGAGTCCGATGGGTTCGAGCATGAGGCTCCGCGGTCTGTTTCTCTTCGTCGCGGTATTGGCGATTGCCGGCTGCGAAGAGGACGCGCCGCCGCCGCAACCGGCGCCGCCGCCGGACCGAAATTTCACCGCGACCGTGAACGACACGCCGGTCGTCGGCGGAACGCAGCAGTTCGGTTGCCAGATCAAGAGCTCTAGCGAACCCGGCGTGCAGCAATACATGCTGACCTTCACCGATGACACCGGCCACACGATTCATGCCGGCATTGAGCGCGGTGACGATGCCGATGGCGACCGCCGAATGCTACTGGCGATGGCGACCGCTGAAGGTCGTGCCTATGGTCGACCCACGAATTCGATGTCCGTACTCACTGCGGTCATTCCAACGGCGCAAGGGGCAGTGATTTCTGGACGTTTCAGTTTCGAACTGGCGCTGGTGAATTCGGCACCAGGCGTGATCGACAAGGCGCCATTGCGGGTCAGGAATGCGCGGTTCGAACAGGTCGAGTGTCTGGATCCGACCAAACTTTTGAACAACACTCGGCCTTGAATTCAGTTGCGCAGGCG
>JAYUXS010000560.1:0-2426 GCA_043752845.1 Lysobacterales bacterium
ACCAAGGCTTCGCAGATCTTCTCGACCGCGGAAGACAACCAGACTGCCGTGACCGTGCATGTGCTGCAGGGCGAACGCAAGGAAGCGCGCTACAACAAGTCGCTCGCCAAATTCGACCTGGCTGGCATCGACGCCGCCGCACGCGGTATGCCGCAGGTTGAAGTCGCGTTCGACATCGACGCCAACGGCATCCTGCACGTGTCGGCGAAGGACAAGAAGACCGGCAAGGAACAGAAGGTCGAGATCAAGGCCGGTTCGGGTCTGTCGGATGCCGAGATCGAACAGATGGTGCGCGACGCCGAAGCGCATCGTGAAGACGACAAGCGCTTCGCGGAACTGGTCGAAGTACGCAACAAGGCCGACCAACTCGTGCACAGCGTGCGCTCCAGCCTGAAGGAGCACGGCGCCAAGGTGCCGGGTGACCAGATCGGCCGCATCGAGGAAGCGACCAAGGAACTGGAATCGGTGATGAAGGGCGACGACAAGGCCAAAATCGAGTCGCGCACCGCCGCACTCGAAGCCGCCGCCGCGACGCTTGCCGCTGCCGCACAGGCTGGTGCGCAAGGTCCAGGTCCTGAAGCGCCGGGCGCCGGTCCGCAGGCCGCACGCGACGACGTCGTCGACGCCGAGTTCACCGAGGTCAAGGACGAGAAGTAAGCCTCAGTCAGTACACTGATAGCCCAACCCGGATCGCTCACGCGGTCCGGGTTTTGCATTACATGGAACAGAGCCCAGAAGCATGAGCAAGCGCGATTACTACGAAATCCTGGGTGTGGCCAAGGACGCGTCCGAGGACGATCTGAAGAAGGCTTATCGCCGTCTGGCGATGAAGCATCATCCGGACCGCAACGACGGCGACAAGGATGCCGAAGTCAAGTTCAAGGAAGCGAAGGAGGCCTGGGAAATCCTGTCCGATCCGGCCAAGCGCCGCGCCTATGACCAGCACGGTCACGCTGCGTTCGAACAGGGCACGGGCGGGCGCGGACACGCCGATGTCGGTGACATCTTCGGCGACATCTTCAGCGACCTGTTCGGTGGCGGTCGTCGCGGCCAGGCGCCGCGGCGTGGTGCGGACATGCGCGTCGTGGTCGAACTCGATCTCGAAGAAGCGGTGTTCGGCGTCGCCAAGGAAATTGACGTGCCTACGGTCGTCAATTGCGACGACTGCGACGGCACCGGTTCGCAGGATCGCAAGACCAGCACGTGCACGATGTGCCGCGGTCGTGGGCGCGTCATCGCGCAGCGCGGCATTTTCCAGATGGAACAGGCCTGCCCGACCTGCGAAGGCAGTGGCAAGCAGATCGAGAAGCCGTGCAAGAGCTGTCGCGGACATGGCCGCATCCAGAAGGAAAAGACGCTGTCGGTGAAAATTCCCGCCGGTGTCGATACCGGCGACCGCGTGCGTCTCGCTGGCGAAGGCCATGCCGGGCCGACCGGCACGCCGAGCGGGGATCTGTTCGTCGAGATGATGGTGCGCGAGCACAAGATCTTCCAGCGCGAAGGCAATGACCTGTACTGCGAAGTGCCGATCCGCTTCTCGCAGGCGGCGCTCGGTGGTGAAGTGATCATCCCGACGCTGGACGGCGACGCCAAGATCAAGGTGCCGGCGGAAACCCAGACCGGCAAATTGTTCCGCCTTCGCGCCAAGGGTGTGAAGTCGGTGCGCGGCCACGAACAGGGCGACCTGCTGTGCCGCGTCGTGGTCGAAACCCCGGTGCGCCTGAGCAAGCGCCAGCGCGAATTGCTCGAAGAATTCGAAGGCACCTTCGACGACGGCAAGGATCACATGCCGCGTCAGACGTCCTGGGTCGATGGCGTCAAGACGTTTTGGGACCGGATGACTTCGTAAGCCACGGCTGGTCGATGGCCGCCGCGACTTCGGGCACCGGCAAGACGCCCACTTCCGGCGTAAAGTCGGCAGCACCCCAAGCTGACGGAGCTCGCCATGATCGCGCCCTTGCCGATGTCGGAAAGCAGCATCATTCCCGCCCTGCGTTATCGCGATGCGCTGGCGATGATCGACTGGTTGTGCCGTGCCTTCGGGTTCGAGCGTCACGCGGTGTATGCAGACGGGCAGGGCGGCATCGCCCATGCGCAACTGCGCTGGGGCGGCGGCATGGTCATGCTCGGTTCGACGCGCGACGACGCCTATGGAAGCCGCATGGTCGCTCCAGGTGAGATCGGCGGGCGCAACACCCAGACGCTGTGCGTGATCGTCGACAATGCCGACGCGCACCACGCGCGTGCACTCGCCGCTGGCGCCGAAATCGTCGACCCGCTGACTGATCAGGATTACGGCGGACGCGGCTATTCCTGCCGCGATCCGGAAGGGCATCTGTGGTGGTTCGGCAGCTACAACCCGTGGATTTCCGGCACGGTTTGATCGTCGTCCAGTGCGCACGATCGGCTGGCGAATTGCGCCATCG
>JAYUXS010000561.1:0-5800 GCA_043752845.1 Lysobacterales bacterium
GCTGCCTTCGCTCGCGCCGATGATCGAACGCACACAACCGGCGGTGGTGAATATCAATTCGCAGACCCACGTCAACGTACGCGACCCGTTTTTTGAAGACCCGTTTTTCCGACGCTTCTTCAATTCGCCGGGAACACCGCGCGAACGCGTGCAGCAGTCGCTCGGGTCGGGCGTGATTGTCGACGCGGTGAAGGGTTACGTGCTGACCAACAACCACGTCATCGACGGCGCCGACGACATCCAGGTGACGCTCGCGGACGGACGCACGCTCAAGGGTAAATTCATCGGTTCCGATCCCGAGTCCGACGTCGCCCTGATCCAGATTCCGGCGCAGAACCTGTCAGCACTGACACTGGCGGATTCCGACGCGCTGCGCGTCGGCGACTTCGTGGTCGCGATCGGCAATCCGTTCGGGATCGGCCAGTCGGTGACTTCTGGCATCGTCTCCGCGCTCGGCCGCTCCGGCTTGCGCGGCGTCGGCGTGCAGGACTTCATCCAGACCGATGCCTCGATCAATCCCGGCAATTCCGGCGGCGCGCTGGTCAATCTGCGCGGTGAACTGGTCGGCGTGAACACGGCGATCTATTCGCCCAGCGGCGGCAATGTCGGCATTGGCTTTGCGATCCCGGCCAAGCTCGCGCGCGACGTGATGCGCCAACTGCTCGCCTATGGCGAAGTCAAACGTGGCTCGATCGGCGTCGACACCCAGAACGTGACCGTCGAGATCGCGCCCTTGCTCGGGCTGAAGTCGGTGAAGGGCGCCGTGGTGACGCGGGTGATGGCGAATTCACCGGCGGCTGTGGCCGGATTGCGCGAGAGCGATGTCATCACCGCCGTGAACGGCAAGGCGATCAACAGCAGCCACGACCTGTCCAATCTGGAGGGACTGCTGCCGGTGGGTACGGCGATCAGCATCGCGATCCTGCGTGAAGGTCAGCCACTGAACCTGCTGTCGACACTGAAGCCGTCGGAATTGCGGAAACTGACTGGCGACAAACTCGATGCCGGACTTGCCGGTGCACAGCTGGGTGACCTGCCGGACAAGTTCCGCCGCAAGGGGCTGAGCGGCGTGCTGGTTGGCGAGGTGACCAAAGGCTCGCGTGCCGAGACCAATGGCCTGCGTGCCAATGACCTGATCGCAGCGGTGAATCAAGTCGAAGTGCGCGACCTGACCGAACTGGAGACGCGGGTGACGAAGCGCGACAACACGCAATTGCTGCTCACCATCGTGCGTGGCCGCAACGCGTTCTATGCCTTGATCGAATAGCGCGAGCACACGCTGCACAAACACCGTCCCAATACGGCGCGCATGTTAAGGTGCGCGCCGCTTTTGTTCGTGACACCGACGCCTCTCCCGATGCTGCTTCGCACCTTATTCCTGTTGACCTTTCTGCTGGCTGCCGCGCCGAACCTGGTGCGTGCCCAGAACGTCATTGACGGACGCGCCGACGCCATTGCGTTGCGCGCACTCGGCGACGAGGCCGCACGGCGCTTCCAGTCCACGGAAAAGCGCCGCGTGCGGCTCTCGGCTTTGTCAACCATAAGCGCGATCGAAGCGGTGGCCACCGGCCAGGTCGAGATAGCGCTGACGGCACGCGGCATGCATGCGATCAAACCCGACGAAGCGCTGCTCGATTTTTATCCAGTGGCGTGGGACGCGCTGACGCTGATCACCCATCCCGGAAACCCGACGCCGAACTTGAGTCTGCGCCAGATCCGCGACATCTATCTCGGCAAGATCACGCGCTGGGACACCGTGGGCGGCCCGCCGCGACCGATCAATCTGTACGCGGTCGCCGGCCCGCTCGATGGGGCCGAATACGGTCTGCGGCGCGCACTTTTCGGTGCCGGGCATCGGCCGGTGGCGGCCTCGCGCTGGTATCTCAATACCGAACAACTGGAAGCCGCAGTCGCGATCGATCCCAATGCGCTTGGCGTCAGCACGCTGTCCAATACCCGTGCGAACAAGAAGTTGCGCGCGATACCGGTCGAGGGCGTGGCGCCGCAACTGGCGAAGATGCGCAGCGGCGAATATCTGCTGCTGACGCCAATCTGTTTCGTGCATCGCGGCGATCTGATTCCGACCGAGATCGCCATGCACTTCGTGCGTTATCTGGAGTCGCCGGCGACTGCCGAGTGGTTGAAAGATCGCGACCTGTTGCCGATCCGCGAAGCGCGCCTGCTGACCGAGAATTTCGCGTCGCGGGAACAGAAGTTGCTGGCGCTGCTGAAGACCGAGCCGACCACGGTCGCCGGCAGCGCGACGACCACCCCGTTGCCGGAGCCGGTCCCGACGCCCGTCGTGCCCGCGACCGCGAGCGACGGTTCGTGATCAAGGCGCTGAGTTTCGATCTCGACGACACGTTGTGGCCAATCGCGCCGACCATCGCACGCGCCGAACAGGCGCTGCACGCTTTCATGCAGGCACACGTGCCGCAACTTGCTGCCAAATGGCCGATAGAACTCATGCGCGCATTGCGCGACGACGTCGCCGCGAGTCATCCCGAGATCGCCCATGATTTCGGCGAGCAACGTCGGCGCAGCCTCGGCGTGGTGTTCGCGGACCACGATGCGCGCGAGCAACTGATCGAGCGTGCTTACGAGGTGTTCTACAGTGCGCGCAACAACGTGACGCTGTTTTCCGATGCGGCATCGGTGTTGGCACAACTCGCCGCCCGCTACCGTCTGGCGAGCCTGTCCAACGGCAATGCCGATCTCGGCCGCATCGGTCTAGCACATCATTTCGAACACACCATTTCCGCGCGCGAAGTCGGCGTGATGAAGCCTGATCCGGCAATTTTCGACCATCTCTGCCAAACATTGAAGCTGGGCGCAGAAGCGTTGGCCCATATCGGCGACGATCCGCTGATGGACGTGCTTGGCGCCAAGCGCGCTGGCCTGTTCGCGATCTGGTTGAATCGCGATGGCCAGCCGTGGCCGCACGATGAACGACCCGATCTGGAAATCGCCGATCTGCATGAATTGGTTGCGTGGCTTGATGCCAGCAGTGCAACGACCAAGGAGCAAGTCTGATGTCCGACGATGCCATCGCCCTGATCGCCCTCACCGGCAACGAACTGGCGGACTATCTTGGCGCCGCCGATGAGCGCACCCGGCGCTGGGTCGGCGTCCACCAGTTTCGTGCAGCACCATTCACGCTCTGCGTCGTTCCCGACAGCGACGGCGGCATTGCCATCGTGCTCGTTGGCGTGAACGCCGCGACCGACCTGAACGCGCTTGCGCATCTGCCATTGAGCTTGCCACCGGGCGTATATTCGCTGTCGACGCAGGGACTGCAGCTGGACGCCAAGCGCGCCGCACTCGGCTTCGCGCTCGGCAGTTATCAGTTCACCCGTTACCGCCGCGCCAAACGCGAGCCGGCGCGACTGCTGGCGCCGCTCGGACACTACCTCGCCGAAGTTGCTGCGGTCGCCGCGGCAACCACGCGTACCCGTGATCTCGTCAACACACCCACCGAAGACATGGGCCCGGCCGATCTCGCTGCCGCCGCGCAGGCGATCGCGGCCCGCTTTGGCGCCGAGTTCCGCGAATGGATCGGCAATGATTTGATCGACGCCAACTTTCCGGCCATCCACGCCGTCGGCCGCGCCAGTCATCGCGCGCCAAGATTGATTGAAGTGCTGGCGGGTGATCCGGCCCATCCTGAGGTGGCGATCATCGGCAAGGGCGTGTGCTTTGATACCGGCGGACTCGACATCAAGCCGGCCGATGGCATGCGCAACATGAAAAAGGACATGGGCGGCGCCGCGCACGCGATCGCGTTGGCGGAACTGATCCTGACGCTGAAGCTGCCGATTCGCCTGCGCCTGCTGGTGCCGGCAGTCGAAAATGCGATCAGCGCCAATTCGTATCGTCCCGGTGAAATCATCCGCACGCGCTCGGGCATCACCGTCGAGATCGACAACACCGACGCCGAGGGCCGCGTGATTCTCGGCGATGCACTGAGCTATGCGGTCGAATCGAAGCCATCGCTGATCGTCGATTTCGCGACGCTGACTGGCGCGGCACGCGTGGCACTGGGGCCAGAACTGCCGCCGGTGTTCGGCAACGTCGATGCCCTGCGCGACCGGCTGGTCGGCATCAGCTTTGAAGTCCAGGATCCGTTGTGGCCGATGCCGCTGTGGCAGCCGTATCACGCGATGCTCGATTCAACCGTCGCCGACATGACCAACAGCGGTTCGTCACGCCATGCCGGAGCGATTACCGCGGCCCTGTATCTGAGCCGCTTCGTGCCGAACAGCACGCCGTGGCTGCATATCGATACCTACGCCTGGAACGACAACGATCGCCCCGGTCGTCCCAAGGGTGGTGAAGCCATGGGCTTGCGTGCCGTCTATGAATTTTTGAAGCGCGAATACGCGGCGAAATAAGCGCGTCTCGCTGCTTGAGCCCCTCTCCCGCAAGGGGAGAGAGGAGAAAGCATCAATCCACGCGGACTGTTTCAGCGTGCAGGTCAAAACTCTTGACGCGCTCGGCCAGCCGGCGGTCGGTGATCAGCAGATCGATGGCGTCCGCGAGGATATGCGCCGCTTCGCGCAGCAAGAAGTCAGGCTTCTCGACTTCTACCGGAGCGTCTTTCTTCCTGCGCTTGGGCTCGCCATCACGGCGCTCGTCGGCGAGCAGGCCATCGTCGCCGTTGTCCTTGTCGGCGACATCCAGCCCGATGGCGATGCGCTGCGCCTTGCGCTCGGCGCGCTTCTTTTCGGTGAGATCACGTTCGGCGCGGCGCGCCGATTCCAGCAAGGACATCTCGGTGCGATCGCGCTGCTTGCGGAATTCCGCCAAATCGTCGCGCCACCACTTGAACTCCGGATCCTTGGCGACGCGATCTTCATGGCGCGTCGTCAGCATCGGTGTGAGCGCGGTCAGATCACCACTGCGCACATAGCTTGCCGGCTTCACTTCGCTGTAGGGCAGGGCAAAATCGAGCGAACTCTCGCCATATTCGTCACTACCCCAAGCGGTTTGCGGATACGCAATGTCCGGCACCACGCCGCGGTGCTGGGTGCTACCGCCATTGACGCGGAAGAACTGCGCGACAGTGAGTTTCAACTGACCGAACTTGACGACGTCGTTCTGCGCCATCTGGTCGAGGTCGATCAGATTCTGCACCGTGCCCTTGCCGAACGAGGTCTCGCCGACGATCAGCGCGCGCCCGTAGTCCTGCAACGCCGCCGCGAAAATTTCCGATGCCGATGCCGACTCGCGATCGATCAGCACCGCGAGCGGGCCGTCCCAGGCGAGCCCCTTGTCGTCATCACCCTCAAGCGCGATGCGGCCTTGCGCGTCACGCACCTGCACCACCGGGCCCTCGTCGATGAACAAGCCCGACAGCGTCGACGCCTCGGTCAGCGAACCACCACCATTGCCACGCAGATCGATGACCAGTCCGTCGATCTTTTTCAGCTTCAGTTCGGCGATGAGCTTGGCAACGTCGCGCGTCGAACTTGCGTAGTTGGCATCACCGCGACGGGCGCCGTCGAAGTCGTGATAGAAGGTCGGCAAGCGGATGACACCGATCTTGCTGGTGCCACTCTTGCTGGTCGTGCTGCCGCTGCGGACGTCGATCACTTCCGACTTCGCCGCCTGTTCCTCAAGACGCACCTTGTCGCGCACCAGCGCGAGCTGCACCAACTTGCCGTCGGCGCCGGCATCAGCCGGCAACACATCGAGTCGCACCGTCGTGCCTTTCTTGCCGCGGATCAATTCAACAACGTCATCGACACGCCAGCCGACGACATCGGTCATCGCGCCGCGTTCACCCTGACCAACCGCGACG
>JAYUXS010000562.1:0-2422 GCA_043752845.1 Lysobacterales bacterium
TCGGACGACGCGGCGAATGGGACTACGAAGCACCACCTTGGCTGGTCAAGCATCCGCAAGATGCACGCTGGCAGGCCTTGATCGACGCGCCGGTGGTGATGCATCGACAGCACATTGGAGCCGGGATTGCAGGCGATCCTGCAAAACCAGATCGATCGCTATCTTCAGACCAAGGCCGATCGCGGCCTGCGCAATGCCGCGGCCATGCTCGTCGACACGCGCGACATGAGTGTGCGCGCATTGATCGGTTCTCATGACTGACGCGATGCGGCCATCCATGGCCAGGTCAACGGCACCCTGGCCAAGCGCAGTCCAGGTTCGACGCTGAAGCCGTTCCTGTACGCGCCAGCAATCGACCAGAGGCGCCTGCATCCGGCCTCGGTGCTGCGCGATGTGCCGAGCGCGTTTGGCAGCTTCATGCCGGAAAACTTCGACGGTCGCTTCATGGGTCCGGTGACGGCGACACAGGCGCTGGTGCGAAGCCGCAACATTCCTGCAGTGAGTGTCGCCTCGCGGCTCAGTCAGCCGAACCTGTACCAGTTTCTGACGACGGCGTGCTGAAATCACTGCGCTATCGGAAGGACGATCGCGAAGAGAACGGCGCCGCGCTGCTCAGTGCCGGGGCGAGTTTTATCGTGCGCGACATGCTGCGCCAGAATCCGCGACCGGATGGCGGTCGTACGCCCTTGTCATTGGCGTTGAAGACCGGCACGTCGTGGGGTTTCCATGATGCCTGGAGCGCCGGTATCTACGGCATCATTGACGCGATCGTCGCCGACGATCCGCGCCTGATCGAGCCGGCACGGCGCTGGCCGCTGAACCTGACGCGCGTCGAGGTGTGCACGGCCAGCGGTGATCTGCCCAATGTGCATTGCCCGGAGCGCTCGCCGACCTGGTTCATTCCCGGCAAGTCGCCGATCAAGCCCAGCACCCTGCATCGCGAAGTGCTGCTTGATGCGCAAAGCGGCAAGGTGTTGTGCAACGACACCGCGAACACGCCGACACGCCGTGTCGTGTTCGAATATTGGCCAAGCGATCTCGCTGATGTCTTTCGTCAGGCCGGCTTGCCACGCGTGCAACCGCCGAGCGATGCGCAGTGCCGCATGGGCATGCAGGGTCAGGGAAGTGCGCCGCTGATCGTGTAGCCGAGACGTGACGCGACTTATGTGTTGTCACTTGATCGCGAAGCGCAGGGCGGCGTGGTGCTTCAGGCGACAAGCGCGCAAGCCGGCGAGAAGATCGAGTGGCGACCGCGCACCATTGGCCGATACCGAATTCGCGTCGTCGATGATCATGGTCGCGCCGAGGAGCGTTGGGTGGAGGTGGCGGTTCGGAAATAGATGCGAGATCGCAGCCGGAGGCCGTTCCCACATTCGCCCGACGAACCTTCATCGAGGAAATGTGGGAGCGGCCTCCGGCCGCAATCTTTTCAAATCAGCCGCAAATGAATCGCCTTCAGCACCGCACGCGTGCGGTCTCGCGTCTGCATTTTTTCCAGGACATCGCTGACGTAATTCTTCACCGTGCCGGTGGCGAGATCGAGCGTGCGCGCGATTTCCTTGTTTGAATGTCCGGCCGCCATCAGCCGCAGCACCGACAGTTCGCGCTCGGTCAGCGCGACGACGACGCCATCACTGCCACCTGCGCCCACGCGCGGCGCATCGTGCAGTGCGATGCGCTGTTCCAGGTTCGAGGTCGGCACCGGTTGCAGCAGCGATTCGCCGCGCGCAACGCGTTCGATCGCCGCTTTCAATTCTTCCGGCGATACATCTTTCAGCAGGAATCCGTTGGCGCCAGCGGCCACCGCATCGCGGAACAGCGCGTCGTCGTCGAACGTGGTCAACAGGATGCACGGCGTCAGGCGGCCACGCGCGCGCAACATGCGCAGGGCATCGATGCCGCTGGTGCCGGGCATGCGGATGTCGCTGACGATGACGTCAACCGCGATCGTGTCGAGCGCGGTCAGCAGTTCGTCGCCATTCGCGGCTTCGATCACGACAGTGATACCGGGCTGGGTCAGCAGAGCCTTGAGTCCCTTGCGCACCAGGGCCTGGTCGTCGGCAAGGGCGATGCGCAGGTTCATGCCGGCAGCCAGATGCGCAAGGTCAGGCCGGGGCCGCTACGGTCGATGGCCAGTTCGCCGCCGTGTTCTTCGACGCGTTCGCGCATGCCGGTCAGGCCGTGGCCTTCGCGTATTCGTCCGGCGCCGCGACCGTCGTCGCGGATGACCAGTTGCAGTTGCAAGTCGATCTGACGCAGATCGATGTGCAGCTCATTGGCATCGGCGTGCCGCACGGCATTGGTGATGCCTTCCTGCACCACGCGCACGACGGTTTGCGCCAATTCCAGCGAGTCGATGCGCAAGGCCGGATCGATATGCAGGGTGATCTTCGGTTTGCGAAATGGCGCAGCGAGCGAACCC
>JAYUXS010000563.1:0-2413 GCA_043752845.1 Lysobacterales bacterium
GCTTCGTCGGCAGTCACGGTGCGCATGTCGGTCGCGCCATACCTGCCTGCGTACCAGTCACGCGCGCGCTCCATCGCCTGCAGCGACTCCGTCAGCCGCCCGACATCCTTCAACGAATTGCCGACCCGGATCAGCGCGCGCGTCGACCGTTCGCCTACGCCACCCTGGTCATAGCGTTCGGACAGTCGCAGCGACTGGTCGGCCAGCGCCAGAGCCGCCGTCCATTCGCCGTCGCCGCGCGCGATCAGCCAACGGTCGGCGAGCACTTGAACGCGCAGGTCAACGGTCTGCGCAGTGTCGGCTGCAGCGAGCTTGTCGACTTCGGCCAGCCAGGCCAGCGCCTGCTGCATGCGCGACGAACTCTCGGCGGCGAACGCGCCACGCTCCAATGCGGCGGCAAGTACCAAGGGTTCGGTGCCCGGGTCGTTGCGCAGCAACGCGATCGCCTGCTCGAAGTGCGGCAGCGCATCGCCAGATTCCCCCAGCGACAGGAAACCGCTCCCGATGATCTGCGCCATACGAGCGCGCACCGCGGGTTGTCCGAAGAGCTCAGTCTGCAACCGCTGCGCGCCATGTTCGAACATGCTGTGCGCGGTCAGTTGCTGGCCGTTGTTGAGGTTCGGATCGGCCACCTTGAACCAGTCGGCGACAAAACCCAGTGCCGCGCTGGAGCGCTCGGCCTCCTGCACGGCGCGCTGTTGCGCGCGCAACGTGAACACCAGTCCGGTTGTGCTGGCGAGCACCGCGAACAGCAGCATGCCGGCCAGCGCACGGCGCAGACGGCGGCGTTTCGCACGCTCGGGCGCGGTGATCAGCTGCTGGCATTGGGCGAACGCGTTCGCCGAAGTCGGTCGCACATCAGGTACCGGATCGACCATCGCGCCTAAGAGCTGGATGAATCCGGACGACAGATCGCCGCGCGCATGCAGGCGTTGCAGCGCACTCGCGGCATCCGGCGTACGTCGAAGCGCAGCGTAACACAGCGTCGCCCCCAGCGAATAAAGGTCGGCGGCCGTGCCGAGGCGTTCGGTGCCGAGCTGCTCGGGCGCCATGAAGTGCAAGGAACCGGCGCCAAGACGCACCGTGCCACTGTCGTCGAGACTCGCGCCGCCGCCGAAGTCCATCAACACCAAACGCTGCGTGCCGGCTTCACGCATGACGTTCAAGGGCGTCACATCGCCATGCACCATGGCCTGTGCATGCACCGCAGTGAGTGCGCCGGACATGACGCTGGCCAGTTGCAGCAGAGCGTCGGCACTCAACACACCGTCGCGCTCGATCTGCGCCGCCAGCGTCTCACCGGTGATCAGGTCGGTCCAGATACCGGCACGCCCGTCGTGTACAGCGGCGCCATGCACCGCCAGGACATGCGGATGCCGAACCCGGGCCAGACGGCGCGCTTCCTCGATGAAAGCGCGCCCGGCCACAGGTGCGAACTGATTGCCGGTACGCCTCAGCTTCAGCGCTACTTCGCGCTGAAGCATCGGATCAAATGCGCGATAAACCTCACCGAAACCGCCAACGCCGATCGATGCCAACACCGCGAGATGGCCCCATTTGAACAGTACCGGCGCGTGCGTGGCCGGCGCTTCCAGTTCAGCCCATTGCAAGTCGGCAAAGGCGCGCTGCAGACGCGCCAATTTTCCGAGCGCCGCGCTTGGCGCGACCGTTCCGGCCGGCGGCGCTTCGCCATCCAGCAATGCATCGAGCCAGCGCTGATCGCTCATCGCTTCAGGCCAGCAACTCCGAGAGTGCGGTCAGCGCGCGCTTGACTGCCATGCGCGCGGCGTCCGCGGAATTTCGTTCGGTCGCGTCGGCAATCTCCTGAAACGACAAGCCGAATTCGAAACGCAGCAGCACTGCTTCGCGGTCGTCCGGCGAGAGCCGAGCCAGCGCCTGTTCGTATTCGGTCATGGTTTCGACGCCGACCGATGCGGCGATCAGCGGCCGCCATTCGACATCGTCGATGTCCACGGTCTTGCCACCGCCACGCCGTGCCGAACGCCTGATCTCGTCGCGGATCGAACTCAGCATGGCGTCGCGCAGATAGCCGAGAAACGCACCTTCGTGCCGTGGTTCGAAGCTGTCGATCTGCTTGAGCACGCGAATCAGCGTGATCTGGGTCAAATCGGCGGTATCGACCAGATCGCGATGGTTCGCCGGCATCTGCCCCGCCGCCCATCGCCGCAATATCGGCAAATACAGCGCACACAGTCGCTCGCGCGCCACGAGGTCGCCACTGCGCACA
The DNA here is from genome assembly GCA_043752845.1 of Lysobacterales bacterium. GTDB lineage: Bacteria > Pseudomonadota > Gammaproteobacteria > Xanthomonadales > Ahniellaceae > JADKHK01. The sequence continues at coordinate 2,249 of JAYUXS010000563.1, forward strand.
CGCTGCAACAGCAGCGCCGTCGATTCAAGTCTCTGCGTGGTATCCATCGACCCTGCTGATCGCTCGCCCGGCCTCAGCATAGCCAGTTGAAGCCGGCGGAAGAGATCGCGGCCGGGGGCCGCTCCCACATTTCCTCGATGAAGGTTCGTCGGGCCAATGTGGGAG
>JAYUXS010000564.1:0-2407 GCA_043752845.1 Lysobacterales bacterium
TGGTTGTCAGCGACAAGCGCGGCCAATTGCTGCGCTGGACCTTGCTGCTCGCGATCATCGCCTTCTCGCTGTCCCTGCTCGGTACCTTCCTGGTGCGCTCGGGCGTGCTGACCTCGGTGCATGCGTTCGCCTCCGACCCGACTCGCGGCGTGTTCATCCTTGCCTTCCTCGGCTTTGTCACCGGTGGTGCACTACTGCTGTATGCGTGGCGCGTGCAGAGCTTTGCGCACGACTCAGGATTCGCACCGGTATCGCGCGAGTCGGCGATCCTGATCAACAACGTGCTGCTCGTGTCGGCGACCGCCATGGTTCTGCTCGGCACCCTGTTTCCGCTGATCGCCGACGCGTTTTCCTGGGGCAAGATCTCGGTCGGACCGCCCTATTTCGGCACGCTGTTTCCGCTGCTGATGGCACCCGTCGTGTTTCTGGTGGCCTTCGCGCCGTTCATTCACTGGCGCAATGACACGCTCGCGCGCTTCGTACCCAAACTGAAGCCGGCGCTGATCGCGGCCGTGGTCATCGCTGCCGCCGCCTTCGCGATCACGCGTGCGCCGTGGCGCGCGGTTCTCGGCGTGTTCGCCGGCGTCTGGGTGATCGCCGCAATGCTCAGCTACCTGCGCAGCCATCGCAGCGACGCAGCGACACGCATGCGCAGCTTCAGTCTCGGCACCATCGGCATGCTGACCGCCCATGCCGGTATCGGCGTGTTCGTGATCGGCGTGTTCGTGACCGAAGCCAGCAGCATCGAAAAAGATGTGCGCATGACGCCGGGCGAGTCGGTCGAAGTGCGTGGCTATCGCTTCGTATTCGAAAAACTCGAACAGCGCGAAGGGCCGAATTTCCACGCCGATCGCGGCGTCATCGGTGTCTTTGTCGGCGACCGCCGCGTGCGCACCATGTATCCGGAAAAGCGCGCCTACCGCGGCCGGCAGGTGATGACCGAAGCCGATCTCGATCCTGGTCTGACCCGCGATCTCTACGTTGCCATGGGTGAAGCCGTGGGTGACAACAACGCCTGGGCCATCCGCATCTATCACAAGCCCTTCATCCGCTGGATCTGGCTGGGCGCGCTGTTCATGATGTTCGGCGGCTTCATGGCCGCGCTCGATCCCAAATTGCGGGCGGCACGCGTCGCCGAGAATGCCCGCGACGCCGCGCGCAGCCCGCAGGCGGCGAACTGATGCGCTTCGTCATTCCGCTGATTCTTTTTCTCGGCCTCGCGGCCCTGCTCTACGCTGGCCTCGGTCGCGACACGCGCACTGTGCCGTCGCCGTTGATCGACAAACCGGCCGCCGCCTTCGTTCTGCCGGAGTTACGCGATGCGAACATCCGCGTCGACAGCAAACAGTTCGCCGGCAAGCCCTGGCTGCTCAACGTCTGGGGCAGTTGGTGCGTGGCCTGCCAGGAAGAACACCCGGTGTTGATGGCCTATGCCAACAACAACAAGATTCCGATCGTCGGCTTGAACTGGAAAGACGAACCGGATACCGCGCTGCGCTGGCTCAAACAACTTGGTGATCCCTACGATGCCATCGCAGTCGATGCCGACGGCGACACCGCCATCGACTTCGGCGTCTATGGCGCACCGGAAACTTTCCTGGTTGACGGCAACGGCGTGATCCGCTTCAAGCAGATCGGCCCGCTTACCGCGGACATCATCGCCAGCGAAATCGAACCGCGCCTGGCGCAAATGGGAGTGCGCTGATGAATCGAATTCTGCTCGCGATCGGACTGATGCTGGCGATATTCGTCGTGCATGCCATCGATCCCTTGCCATTCAGGAACGAAGCCGAAGAACAGCGCTTCCAGAACCTGGTGCGTGAGTTGCGCTGTCTCGTGTGCCAGAACCAGAATCTCGCCGATTCCGATGCCGGTCTCGCCAAGGATCTGCGCCAGCAAGTCTTCGAAATGATCCAGGATGGCAAAACCGACGACGAGATCAAGCAATTCCTGAGCGAACGCTATGGCGATTTCGTGCTTTATCGACCACCGTTCAAGGCGACCACGCTGGTGCTCTGGGTAGGCCCGATCGTGATTCTGATCCTCGGGTTCGCCTTCGCGCGGCGCATGATGCTGAACAAGGGACCACATCCGGAAATGCCGGGGCCGATCGATGACGAGGTCGATCGATGACACTCTCGTTCCTGATCGCGATCGCGGCTCTGTGCATCGTTGCGATGACGCCGATCCTGCTGCCCTTGCTGCGTGTGCAGACCGAGGACGACAGCAGTCGCAACGCGCGCAAGCAGCGAGATGCGCTGGCGGTGGCGCGTGCTGCAGACGTGTTGTCGCAAGCCGAGTACGAAGCGAAATTTGCGGCACTGCCCGCGCCGACTTCGCCAGCGACGCGCCCTGCGCGCCCGCTCGCGCTGGCACTCGTCGTGATCGTCCCGATGGCAGCGCTCTT
>JAYUXS010000565.1:0-2403 GCA_043752845.1 Lysobacterales bacterium
GCCCGAGTTGGCGCTCGGCGCACGTTCGATCAGCTGGAGTTCGGCGTCGCGCTGGAAGGCGCGTTCGGCAGTGACGCCAATCGCGACAACCGTCGCAACAATGACAATGAGCGAAGCGATTCGGTCAATCTCGACGAACTCTACGTGCGCTGGAATGCATCCGATGAAACTCATTTGTTGGTAGGCCGGACAGCGCTGCCGCTGTCGCTGACGCCGCTGCTTTGGGACACCGATTTGCGGCCAATCGGCGTTAGCGTCTCGCACAACATCGCCACCGGAGACTTCGATCGTCTGGCATTGACTGCGGGCTATTTCGCCGGCACCCATTTGTACGATGACGAATCGCGCATCGCGGCCTTTCAGGCCGGTTGGTTCTTGCGTGAAGGCACCGACTTCGGCGGTGACCTGCAAGTGGCCTATCTCGATTTTTCCGACCTGCAGAAGTTGACGCAGCAAGGTCTGGCGCGAACCAATCGGCGTGCCGCGGGTGTGCTGGTCAGCGACTATGAAATCGTCGACGTGCAGGCTGGCCTGCACACGACGATTGCCAATTGGCCGGCCAAGTTGCGCGTTGACGTGGCTCGCAATCTCGGTGCCGACGACCTCAACGAGGCTGGGCGCATCAGTGCTGTCATTGGCGACAAGATGCAGCCGATGGGCTGGGAATATGGTTATTCGGCACAACGCATCCAGCGTGACGCGGCAATGGCGGCGTTCAATGACGACGACTGGTGGTTCCACAGTTTCGCCAAGGGCCAGTCGGGCTGGGTTGGTTATGGCATCGATGAAACCTGGAACGTGCAGTTCCTGATGTTTCGCGAGAACCGCGATGGCGTGCGCGAAGACGTCGACCGCTTCATGCTGGAACTCAACGGGCACTGGTGAGCGTGCGGGGCGCAGGTGCACAGCTGGCAAGCGCGCAACTGGTGAGAGCCGGCTTGGGGCTGTGTTACATTTCGGTCAGTTTCCATTAACGGCGGTGTATGCGGCTCCATTTTCCGCACGGCGAGCAACAGGACATGATCCTCCGCGAGGGTGAAACCACGCTGGGCTCGGCTGCGTCCAATGGCATCGCGTTGAAGGGCGAGGGCGTGTTCCCGATCCATGCCAGCCTGTTGCTTGATCGCCGCGGTTTGACCCTGATCGTGCGCGAAGGCATCACCGGCACGCATGTCAACGCGCGCCCGGTACGCGAAATGGCCATCGTCCGTGTCGGTGACGTCGTCAGCATCGGCAACGTGCTGCTGGCGGTCAAACCGGATATTGATGCCAATGTCACGAGCCGCGTACCACCGAAGAGTCCAGTCGAAGAAACCATGTCAGAAATCAGCAGTGAAACGCGTTGCCGCATGTTGCCGCCGAAAGCCGTGTTGCGAGGTGTCTCGGGTCCTTACTTCGGCAAAGTCATTCCGGTGCCGGGCAGGCTCGTCATCGGACGCGGCAATGACTGTGATCTGGTGCTCGACGAGGCGGAAATGTCGCGTCGCCATGCCATGGTAGAAGCCACCCCGGCCGGTATCTGGTTGCGTGATCTGGGGTCTTCCAACGGCACCTATGTGAACGGCGTCCAGGTACGTGACGCCGTGTTGTTCACCGGTGATCAGCTGGCTTTCGATCGCAATCGTTTTCTCATTGAAGCACCGGGTACGGCAACGCGTCCGGCCGGGCTCGATGTCGCCGAAATTGGCGGCGACAAAGTGCCCGTCGAAGTGACCCAGACGATGCAGGCCATCCGGTCCGAGGCGACGCGTTCGGACGCGTCCAGCGCGACAATCGACACGGTGGCCGCGGAAAAACAGGGCAGTCCGTGGCTGCTGATTGTCGTTGGTGCGCTGATCGCGATCGGTGTCGCCGCTTTGCTCAAGTTCGGGCGTTGAACAGCGGTTTCAGGTTGAACCAGCGCGCGAGCAGCAATACGACGAGTATCCCGGCGTAGATCAGCGGTTCCGTGAGATCGGCTTTCACCAGCCAGATGAAATGCAGCACGCCGAGTGCGGCAATCACGTAGCTCAGTCGATGCAAGGTCTGCCAACGTTTACCCAGGCGACGCATCATCGCGTTCGTCGACGTGATTGCGAGTGGCACCAGCAGCAGCCAAGCGGTGAATCCAACCGTGATGTAGGGGCGCTTGACAATGTCGGTCAGCAACTGTGGCCAATAGGCGCCGAGATCGAGCAGCAGGTAACTCGAGAAGTGCAAGGTCGCGTAGAAAAACGCGTACAGCCCGAGCATGCGGCGAAAGCGGATCAACACATTCCAGCCGCTCAGTTTCCGAAGCGGTGTGACCGCGAGCGTGATCAGCAGGAAACGCAAAGTCCAGCTGCCGGTTTCATGCACGATATGTGCGACCGGATCCGGTCCGGGATCACCGAAAAAAGTCTGCCAGACCAACAGCGCTGCGGG
>JAYUXS010000566.1:0-2399 GCA_043752845.1 Lysobacterales bacterium
GGTCGCGTCAGGAACAGATGGAAGACCGCGAGCAGCATCAACGCCAGCAGACCGGCACGCACCAGACCGGTGACGACCACCATCGCCGCACGCTCCAGAAAGGCGCGACCGGGCGGGTAAGTGTCGAGCTGAAGCGTCAGTGTGCCGACCGGGTCACCAGACAGTCCAACCAGATCCATACGGTAGTCGCGACGGTCACCGAACAGGGCCGTGGTGACGAAGCGGAATGAACCGTCCAGCGGCGCGCTTGAATTCTCGGCCAGCACCTCATCATCGCCGACCGTCAATTTCGCGCTCACCACCCCGTCGAATTGCGACAGGCCATCGAGCACACGCTGCGCCAGACGATCATCGATGTTGTAGGCAGCCTCGCTCGCCGGCTCGCGCATCATGGCGAGCAGATGCCGCACGCTGCGATCGATTTGGGCGCTCTGCGAACGCGAATCGAACAGGATTTGGCCGAGGCTGAGCACCACGCCGACGGCGCAGGCCAGGAGCAACGCGATAACCATCAGGCGCCAGCTCAGGCGGTCACGGCGGGGCAGGTCGAGTACGCGCTCTGGCGGCATGCACACCTCGTGGTCGCGCCGGCCACCGGGCAGGGCGGATAGGCTCGCGTATTCTAGACCGCAAAAACAGCCGATGCGAAGGCTGCGCGGCGCTCAATCGTCGTCGAGCCAGCGCGCCAGATCATTGCAGTGTTCTTCCCACCAACGCGCTTCCGCGACGAACGGGAAGGCGCGCGGGAAGGCGGGATCGGCGTAGCGGGCGGCGATCCAGCCAGCGTGGTGAATCTGGCGCATGACGCGCAGCGGTTCGATCAGGGCCAGTTCGGCGTAATCGAGATCGCGGAACTCGCCATAGCCTTCAAGCAGCGCGTGGCGTTGCGCGTCGCCGCCACTCATCAGCATCCACAGATCCTGGATTGCAGGGCCCATCGCGGCGTCGTCGAGATCGACGAAATGCGGGCCGTGATCGGTCCACAGCACGTTGCCGGGATGGCAGTCGCCGTGCAGACGGATGGCGCGCGCCTGCGTGGCGTCGAATACCGCGTCGAGGCGTTGTCCGATCTGTGCGATCAGGCCGCGATAGCGCGTTTCCAGCGCCCCCGGCAGCAGCTTTGATGCCAGCACATGCGCACCGCCGCCATGGACGCGCGAGCGCACATCGACGACACCTCGCTCAGCGAAGCGGCGTTGCGCGCCGACATTGTGGATGCGCGCGATCAGCCGCCCCAACCACTCGGCGACATCGAGACCCTCCAGTTCCGGCGCGCGCCCGCCGCGGCGCGGGAACAGGGCGATGCGTTGGCCATCGAATTCGAGCAGGGAATCGCCGTCGATCATCAGCGGTGCGACGACCGGCAATTCGGCCTCGTCCAGTTCGAAGGCGAAGGCGTGCTCCTCGCGGATCGCCACATCGCTCCAGCGCCCGGGCCGATAGAACTTTGCGATCAGGGGCGCCGCATCTTCGATGCCAACCTGATAGACGCGGTTCTCGAAACTGTTCAGGGCGAGCAGGCGACCGTCCGGCTCGAATCCGAGCGCAGCCACGGCATCCAGGACGACATCCGGCGACAGGTCCGCGAACGGCGTCGCATTCATCGCGGCGTGATCACCGCGAGCGTCAGCCGAGAGACGCAGATCAGTGCGCCGTCGGTATCTTCGATGCGCGTCTCCCAGACCTGGGTGCTGCGACCGACATGCAGGGCGCGTGTGGTGCCGATGACTTCGCCGCTGCGCATCGCTTTCAGATGATTGGCATTGATCTCGAGGCCGACGCAGTACGAGGCTTCGTCGGCGAGACACATCCAGCCGGCAAGCGAACCGAGCGTCTCCGCGAGCGCCACCGATGCACCGCCATGCAGCAAGCCGAACGGCTGTTTGGTGCGGCCATCGACCGGCATGGTGCCGCGCACGAAATCGGCGCCGACTTCGCTGATGCGGATGCCGAGCGCCTGCGACAGCGTGCCTGCGGACTGCGCGTTGAGCAATTCGAGCGATACCTGTTTCTTGAATAGACTCATGGCGCAAGCTCCGTCAGCCAGTCACGTGGTTTCAGATAATCCGTCAGACGCGCTTCGGCGCTGCCCGGCTCGGGGGTGTAGCCGTATTCCCAGCGCGCCAGCGGCGGCATCGACATCAGGATCGATTCGGTGCGCCCGCCCGACTGCAGCCCGAACAGGGTGCCGCGGTCGAACACCAGGTTGAACTCGACATAGCGTCCGCGCCGATATAGCTGGAACTGGCGTTCGCGTTCACTGTGCGCAGCATCGCGGCGGCGCGCGACGATCGGCGTGTAGGCGGTGAGAAACGCATCGCCAACCGCGCGCGTCAGCGCGAAACTGGTGGCGAAGTCGAAGCGGTTCAGATCGTCGAAGAACAGGCCACCGACGCCGC